>JALRLA010000368.1 GCA_023254645.1 Bacteroidia bacterium | reverse complement strand
AAGATTATGGCCTATTCAGATAAAGTTATTGACCATTACACCAATCCCCGCAACATCGGCACCTTGGACAAATCCAAGAACACCGTAGGTACGGGTTTGGTAGGAGCACCTGAGTGTGGAGACGTGATGCGTCTTCAGATTGAGGTGAACCCAGAAACAGGCGTCATCGAAGATGCCAAATTCAAAACCTTTGGCTGTGGCTCTGCTATCGCATCATCTTCTTTGGCCACTGAGTGGTTGAAGGGAAAGACGGTTGACCAAGCGTTGGAAATTGACAACATGGAAATCGTGGAAGAGTTGGCCTTGCCTCCTGTAAAAATTCACTGTTCCGTGTTGGCCGAAGACGCCATTCGCCAAGCCATCAATGACTACCGTGTCAAGAATGGCATGGAACCCATGGAGTTGGAATCTCACCACTAAAATGACGACGCTCGCCACTGATACCGATGCCATCACCTGCACCGATAAGGCGCGGGCCAAGGCCTACTCATTGATGGCCGAAGCGGGTATTTCCCATCCTGAATACTTTTTGCGAGTAGGTGTCAAAGGCGGCGGATGCAGCGGCCTGACCTACGAACTGGACTTTGACAATGAGCCCAAAGCGGGTGACATGGAGTTCGGAGATGATCAACTCAAGATTGTCTGCGACATGAAGAGTTTCTTATACCTATGCGGTACAGAACTTGATTTTACAGACGGGTTGAACGGAAAAGGATTTCACTTCAACAACCCCAATGCCTCGCGAACCTGCGGGTGCGGGGAAAGTTTCTCGATCTAAACGAAGGGCCGGTTTTACCGGCCTTTTTTTATACCACCACGTTGACGATGCGGCCCTTGACCACAATGATTTTGCGCAAGGGTTTTCCGTCCATCCACTTTTGAACCAGTTCGTCGGCCAAGACGATTTTCTCGATCTCAGCGGCTTCCATGTCGGCCGGTAATTCCAGCGTAGTTCGGGTTTTGCCGTTGATGCTGATGGGGTAGGCAATGCTGTTCTCTTTCAAGTATTCCTCGTTCCAGCTGGGCCAGTTGGCTACATGAACACTTTCAGAGTGGCCCAAATCAGCCCACAATTCCTCGCTTAGGTGAGGCGCAAAGGGAGCCAACAAAATCAAGAGGGGCTCCAATGCGTCGCGCTTGTGGCATTTCAACGCGGTCAGTTCGTTGGTGCACACCATGAAGGCCGAAACCGAGGTGTTGAAGCTCATGGCTTCGATATCGTGGCTGATCTTTTTGATGGTCTTGTGAAGGACTTTCAACTCTTCAGGAGCCAAAGCCTCATCAACGACCTTGAACCCATCGGGACCGTGAAACAAGCGCCAGAATTTTCCCAAGAAACGCGAAACGCCTTCAATGCCATTCGTGTTCCAAGGCTTGGAATCGGTCAAGGGACCCAAGAACATTTCGTAAAGGCGAAGGGTATCGGCGCCGTGCTCGGCAATCACGTCATCGGGGTTGACCACGTTGCCACGGCTCTTGCTCATCTTCTCTCCGTTTTCGCCTTGAATCATGCCCTGGTTGACCAAACGCTGGAAGGGTTCTTTCCAGGACAGATAGCCCAAGTCATGCAAGAAATGCGTCCAGAAGCGGGAGTACAACAAATGGCCCGTAGCGTGCTCGCTTCCGCCCACGTACAGGTCTACCTGCTTCCAATAATTCAATGACTCGGGAGAGGCGATGGCTTCCGTATTCTGGGGGTCTAGGTAGCGCAAGAAGTACCAGCTGCTCCCTGCCCATCCAGGCATGGTGTCGGTTTCCCTACGGCCGTCGGGGGTGTTGACCCAATCGCTGACACCTGCCAAGGGGCTTTCGCCACTTCCACTGGGTTTGTAGCTCTCTACTTTGGGCAGTTCAACGGGCAACTCTTTCACCAATTGGGGAATGCCGTTGTTGTGTATGACGGGGAAGGGTTCTCCCCAGTAACGCTGACGACCAAAACCGGCTTCGCGCAATTTGTAATTGATTTTTCGCTGACCCAAACCTCGCGCTTCCAGTTCTTGAATGGCTTTTTCAATGGCTTCTTTGACCATCAAACCGTTCAAGAAATCAGAGTTAACGCAGCGGCCTTCTTTGGAAGAGATGGCCTGGGTCAAGGGTTCAGCCACTTCTTCGTTCAGGGGTTGAATCACCAAGGGAATGGGCAATCCAAATGCTAGGGCAAATTCAAAATCACGCTCGTCGTGAGCCGGAACGGCCATGATGGCTCCTGTTCCATATCCAGCCAAAACGTAATCGCTGGTCCAAACGGGTACGGGCTCCCCGCTGAAGGGATGTTGGGCATAGGCACCCGTAAATACTCCCGTTTTGCGGGTATCGGCCATGCGCTCGATCTCTGAACGACCGGCTGCCTGTTTTTTGTACCCTTCTACGGCCTCGCGTTGCTCGGCCGAACACCAATCCAGCAATCCCTCACTCTCAGGCGCTACCACCAAAAAGGTGGCTCCGAAAATCGTATCGGGTCGGGTGGTGAACACGCGAAGAGCGCGATCGTGACCCTGCAATGAGAAGTCAATTTCGGCCCCGCTGCTCTTTCCGATCCAATTGCGTTGAATTTCTTTGACCGCATCGCTCCAATCCAGGGTATCCAATCCTTCCAACAAGCGATCGGCATAGGCGGTGATGCGCAGGGCCCACTGGGTCATTTTCTTGCGAATGACCGGGTAGGACCCGCGTTCGCTCAAGCCGTTGATGACTTCCTCATTGGCCAATACTGTTCCCAACTCCTCGCACCAGTTGACGGTTGTCTCGTCTTGGAAAGCCAAGCGATATCGATTCAATACGGTGGCTTTTTCGGCTTCGCTCATCGCCCCCCACTCCTCAGCTGAGAATTCAGTTCCAGCACTGCCATGGGCTTTTACACCCTCGCTGCCGTTTTGTGAAAAATGTTGGACCAACTCGCTGATTGGACGGGCTTTTTGGGCCTCTTTGTCGTACCAATGCTCGAAGAATAAGGAGAATATAAACTGGGTGAACTTGTAATAATTCGGCTCGCAGGTGCGCACCTCGCGGGACCAGTCAAAGCTGAATCCCATGATGTCGAGCTGCTCGCGAAAACGCTTGATGTTATTTTCGGTCGTAACCGCTGGGTGTTGGCCGGTTTGAATGGCGTATTGTTCAGCGGGTAATCCGAAGGCATCATAACCCATGGGGTGCAACACGTTGTGGCCTTTCAAGCGCTTGTAACGGGCGACAATGTCAGAGGCAATGTAGCCCAAGGGGTGACCGACGTGCAAGCCCGATCCCGAGGGGTATGGGAACATGTCCAACACGTAATATTTGGGGCGAGAAGGGTCAATATCGACCTTGTACAGGCCGTCTTCGCGCCATTTTTGTTGCCATTTGGCCTCAATATTTGAAAAAGTGTAGGTTTTTGCGTCAGACATGAAGCCGCGAAAATACAAAGCGTGGCCCTTTTTGCCGACCTTTGCCCCCCATGGCCGATAGCAATTTTATTGATTATGTGAAAATTTGCTGCCGCAGCGGCAACGGAGGCGCGGGCAGTCGTCACTATGCGCGGTCCAAGAAAAACCCAAAAGGAGGGCCCGACGGGGGCGATGGCGGCCGTGGAGGTCACGTTCAGTTGGTGGGCAATGCCCAACTCTGGACCTTGATTCACCTTAAGTACCGCAAGCACGTGATGGCGGGTCATGGCAACCCTGGTTCGGAGAACACCTCAACCGGTAAACAAGGCGCCGATGAAGTGCTGGAAGTTCCCTTGGGAACAGTCGCTCGCGACGCTGAAACGGGAGAATATTTGTTTGAAATCACCGAGGACGGGCAGAAGAAAGTCTTGGTACCCGGTGGTCGCGGAGGTTTGGGGAATTGGCATTTCGCCACATCTACCAACCAAGCTCCGCAATATGCTCAACCCGGTGAACCCGGCCAAGAGCGCTGGATGGTCCTGGAATTGAAAGTCTTGGCCGATGTTGGATTGGTCGGTTTCCCGAATGCGGGTAAAAGCACGCTGTTGAGCGTGATCAGCGCCGCCAAGCCTGAAATTGCCAACTACCCTTTTACTACTTTGGTGCCCAATTTGGGGGTTGTGCCTTACCGTGATTATAAGAGTTTTGTGGTGGCCGATATTCCTGGAATCATCGAAGGGGCACATGCCGGTAAAGGCTTGGGTCATCGGTTTTTGAAGCACATTGAGCGAAATGCTGTCTTGTTGTTTTTGATTCCCGCTGACAGTGCTGATCACCGAGCGGAGTACGAGACCTTGCTGAACGAACTCAAGGAGTTCAACAAAGAGTTGCTGTATAAGAAACGCCTAGTGGCCATCAGCAAATCCGATATGTTGGACGAAGAACTCAAGGCCGAAATCGCCGAAGAAATGACAGGGGTAGAAGTCATGTTCTTCTCGGCCGTGGCTGAAAAAGGCTTGCAAGAATTGAAAGACAAATTGTGGTCAATCGTCGAGCGAGAGGGCCGTCAGTTCATTGACAATGATTAAATTTGGAGAATGGGCTTAGGCCCCGAAAAGAAACAATAATGAAGCGTATACAACTCATAGCATTGGCCCTTTTGATGGGCTTGTCGAGTGCCTTGTCGGCTCAGAATGAATCGGTGGTGTTTGTCGTCAATCCCGCTGTATCAAACCAGATGGGTCAAGAGGTCACCTACGAAGAATTCAAGCGCCAGTTTTTGAAGAACATCAACTTGGAAGAACACCAGGTAACGGCAGCTGAGATTGATGAATACCTGCAGCTTTACATTCGCTTTAAGCTGAAAATTCAAGATGCCGTTGAAGCGGGTCAAAACGAAAATTCGGCTTATTTGCAAGAATTGGCCATGTACCGAGAGCAGCTGGCCCGCAACTACTTGTACGACCGTGAAGTGACGGCTGATTTGATTGAAGAGGCTTATGATCGCATGCGCAGTGAGGTTCGCGTTTCCCACATTTTGATCGCTTGCCCTCGCGGTGCCAATGCGCAGACAGAGGCCCAGGCTAAGGGTCGAATCGAAGAGATTTACCAGCAACTCATGCGCAACAACACGGCCGAGAATTTTGCTTCTTTGGCGGAAACCAACAGCGATGACCCAGGCACAAAAAGTGCCGGTGGTGATTTGGGTTGGATGACGGCCATGCAGGTGGTGTACGAATTTGAAAACTACGCCTACAACACTCCCGAGGGCGATATCTCTCCTGTGTTCCGTACCGACTTTGGTTACCACATTTTGCGCGTGACGGCCAAGCGCCCCAATCGCGGTGATATCAAGGTGCGCCACATTTTGATTCGTGTTACTGCCCCTGGCGAAGAGTATGATGATGCTGCTTTGAAAAAAATCGAAGAGATCAGAGCCCAAATCAGCAGCGGCCAGTCTTCGTTCGAAGAGATGGCTCGCAACTACAGCGAAGACTACAATTCTCGTTACAATGGTGGTGTGATGGACTATGTCAATACGCCTCAATACATCGGTGATCCCGATCGTCAAAAATGGGTAGACCAAGCCTTCTTGTTGACCGAGCCTGGCCAAATGAGTCCCGTATTCCGCACGAATTACGGGTACCACTTAGTGCAGTTGATGGACATCAAACCCATGGCCAGTTTTGATCAAATGCGCAGCTACCTCAAGCAGCAGGTTCAGCAAAATGCCCGTTCGAAAGTCAGCATTGACGCCTTGGTGAACAAAGTGAAAAATGAAAACAATTTCACGGAAAATAAAACAGCCTACCAGGCTTTCTTGTCCGTGTTGGATTCTAGTTTTGTGCAAGGGGCTTTCCAAATAGATGCCCTTCCAAAGTCGTATAGCAAAGACGGCAATCGCTTCAATTTGTTGGATATGGAGTTGTTTCGTTTAGGCAATGACGATTACACGGTTGAAGATTTTGCTTTGTACTTGCAGACCAATCGCCGTGTAATGAATATGGACATGGCTGCCGCTTATGAAGCCGAATACCAAGCCTGGGTCAGTCAGTCTTGTGTAGAGAACCAAAACGAGCACTTGGATGAGCGTTCAGCTGAGTTCCGCGATATCTATCAAGAATACCGCGAAGGCATTTTGATGTTCAACCGCATGCAGGAATTGGTTTGGGATAAGGCCAATAATGACTCTACGGGATTGGCCCAATTCTTCAATGCGAACCGAGCTGATTACCGCTGGAACGATCGTTACCATGTCGATATTTACTACTGCAGCGATGCCAAGATGATGAAGACCGTAGCCAAGCAAGTGAAGAAAGGCATTCAAGCTGATAGCTTGTTGCGCATGCACACAAAAAACAATCCGCTGGGATTCAATTACCGCATGGGCTATTACCAGTGGTCAGACACGGGAATGGTTCCCAACCCTGCCGTATTGAATACCTTGTTTGCCAACTCCTCATACAGCAGCCAAACGGGCATCATCAAGATGAATCAAATTGGCGAAGATTGGGTAGTGGTAAACCTGCACGGTTTCTTGCCCGCCGGCCCCAAGGAGTTGAGCGAGTGCCGAGGTCCTGTTACATCGCGTTACCAAGAGGAATTGGAGCAGCGCTGGATGGACGATTTGGAATCGAGATACGATGTCAGCATCAACTACGATACGGTTGAGGCCTTGAAACAAGAATTGAACGCCACCCGATGAGATTGAAACAACTCCTCGTTTGGTTGGTGTTGGCGGCCTGTTCCTGGGCCCAGGCTCAACCTGCTTTGCAAGGGCCTACCTTGCCGCCGCAGCGCGTCGATGGCATCTTGGCCGTGGTGGGCGATAAAATCATCATGCGCTCGGAATTTGAAACCGAGAAAATGCAGTTGGCGCGGGGCCGCGAATTGCCAGATTCTTTGGTCGCTTATTGCGCCATTTTAGACCAATTGATCATCGATCGTTTGTTGCTCAATCAGGCCGAAATTGACTCCATTCCCTTGGGCGACGATCGCGTTGAATCAGAGATTGACAACCGCATTCGCGAATACCAGCGCATGGCCGGTAGCTTGGTCGAATTGGAACGCTACTTGGGAAAGACCATCACCGAATTCAAGGATGAGATTCGTCCAAAAATGCGAAATAGTTTGTTGGCTCAGGAGATGCGCAGCACAATTACCGATCCGATTCGCATTTCTCCCCAAGAGGTGAAGCAGTTCTACGAATCCATTCCCGAAGATTCCCTGCCAATTATCAATACCGAGGTAGAGGTAGCTCAGCTCATCATTGAGCCTCCCGTTTCTGAGGTAGCCCGGGCCTATGCCAAGGAGCAACTCGAAGACCTGAGGGCCCGTGTTTTGCGCGGTGAGAGTTTTGAGCGCCTAGCCAAAGCCTATTCGATGGACCCAGGTTCCAAAAACAACGGTGGTTTGCTGCCTGAGTTTGGACGTGGCGAAATGGTCGGTGCCTTTGAGCGAATGGCTTTCAAATTGAAAGACGATAGTTTGAGCCCTGTGTTCGAGAGCGACTATGGCTTTCATATCATGAAATTAATCAAGCGCAAGGGCGATCGCATTATTGCGGCTCATATCTTGATTCGCCCTGAATATACCAGTGGTGATTTCATCGCGGCCTCTGCCTCTGCCGATTCCATATTTACGGAATTGAGCGAAGGCCGATTGGAGTGGTGCACGGCTGTGAAAGCGTTCACGAGCGAAACTTACGGTGACAAGGCCTACTGCGGATATTTGAGCGATGAGGTGACGGGTTTGCAAAAAACGGCGTTTGATCAGCTCCCCTCTGACATCAAGCAACAGGTAGAAAAAATGGAGGCTGGAACCTATTCTGCCCCTAAATTGACCGTTACTCCTGATGGCCGTTCGGTTTACCGTATTCTCTATGTCAAGAGTTTCATTGCTCCTCACGAGGCCAATTTGATTCAGGATTACAGCCGAATTCAAATGGAAGCGGAAGAACAAAAGAAACAAGAGGCTTTGGATTCCTGGGTGCAGAAATACAAATCACGCACCTACATTCGGGTCAACGATCCGGGTATTGATTGTCCCTCTGTAGAAACCTGGAATCGCCCATGAGTTCATCAGAATCCTTGCAGAAAGCCCTAGTGTTTGCCCCTGAAATTCAGAGGGTGAAAGAAGAAGTTGGCCGAGTGGTAATCGGTCAAGAAGAGGCTGTTGAGGCCCTTTTGAATGCCGTCTTCTGCAACGGTCACGTACTTATGGTGGGTGTTCCGGGATTGGCCAAAACCCTGTTGGTAAAGACCATTTCTACGGCCTTGGGGTTGGACTTCAAGCGGGTTCAATTCACTCCTGACTTGATGCCGAGCGATATTTTAGGTGCAGAGATTCTAGACGCCGAGCGCAAATTCAGTTTTGTGAAGGGCCCGATTTTTACCCAAGTTTTGTTGGCTGATGAAATCAACCGAACACCTCCTAAAACGCAGGCCGCTCTGTTGGAGGCCATGCAGGAGAAGCAGGTTACGGCAGCCGGTCAATTGTACCCCTTGCCCGAGCCCTTTTTTGTCTTAGCCACACAAAACCCGATTGAGCAGGAGGGAACCTACCCCTTGCCCGAAGCCCAGTTGGACCGTTTTATGTACCAAGTAGTGCTGGGATATCCCAGTTTTGAGCAAGAACAGGCCATTCTCAAGCAAACCACGGCCTCGGTTCAACCCCAAAGTCAGTCCATTTTGAATGCCGAAATAATCACGGCCTTCCAGCGGGCTGTTCGTTCGGTTCCTGTTGTCGATCAGGTCTTTGAATACGCCGTCAATTTGGTGCACAAAACCCGTCCTGAAGGGGATAGAGCTCCGGCCAATGTGCGCGACTACCTCCGTTTTGGAGCAGGTCCTCGTGCCGGTCAAAATTTGATTTTAGGAGCAAAATGCCATGCCTTGATGAACGGAAAACTGACCGTTGATCGAGAAGATGTGCAACGCGTAGCTCCCTGGGTTTTGGCTCACCGCTTGGTGCCCAACTTCCGCGCTGAAGCCGAATCGGTTTCCATGGTGGAATTGGTGCGCTCCCTGTACTAAGCAGGTCTCTGTGCTTTGATAAGCAACCTTAGGAAGGCCGATTTCCAGGCCGGCAACCTACTACCGAACAAATTGGGCATTCTTCTGGGTTGTGCGTTCGAGCTGAGCAGTACTCGCGCCCAAAGAATATGATTTGCAAATGGGCCTTGTTCCAACGGTCTTTGGGAATCAAGCGCTTCAAATCTCTCTCCACCTGCTCTACGGTTTTGGAGGGACTCAGGTTCCACCGCCAAGCCAAGCGGTGAATGTGGGTATCAACGGGGAAGGCAGCATGACCAAAAGCTTGACTCATGACCACTGAAGCTGTTTTGTGACCCACGCCCGGAAGGGCTTCCAACTCTTCAAAGGTTGAGGGTACCTGACCCTTGTGTTGGGTGTTGATGATTTCACTCAAGCCCCAAATGGCCTTGCTTTTGGCGGGTGACAGACCGCAAGGTTTGATGATTTCTCGAATCTCCTCGATACTCAACAATACCATGTCTTTTGGATTGTTCGCTCGTTCAAACAGCAGCGGGGTAATTTGGTTGACTCGGGCATCGGTGCATTGAGCCGAAAGCAACACCGCTACCAACAAGGTGTAGGCATCTGTATGATCCAAGGGTATTGGGGTCTCCGGGTAAAGACGTTCCAGCGTATCGAGAATGAAGCCTACTTTTTCTTGCTTTTTCATGTCAAATGAATTCGAGGAAGGCTCGTTCTAAGGCCCACTCAGTTGATTCAAAACTCTCGGCCAACAAGGTTTCGCTTAAGGGTTTTCCCAGGCAGGCTTGGGTATGTTCTTTCCAGGGTTCCTTGCCATGACAGTCAATCGAAAATGAGGCCGTGATGCCGCGTTCGGTGCTGAGTTTGATTTTGCAAGTCTGACCATACAATTCATAGGTTCGGCTGTGGCTGTAACTGGGTGAGTAGCCCAAAATCCAAGCCTCGGTTTGCAGGGTGTTTTGCGTGATTTCTTCGATTTGATGGCTTTCGCTGCTGCTGATGGCTTGCTCGACATAGCCGAACTGAACCTTGAATTGCTGAGCCAATCGACTTCGAAATTCTTCAGGGCTCCAGGTGCACTGAATGGCGTCTTGTATATTCACGACTGGGCTTGGTCGAGAGGCAATTCCTTTTCCAGATCGGAAGAGCGGCGTGTAGGGAAAGAGTGTGCAAGGGTG
>JALRLA010000330.1 GCA_023254645.1 Bacteroidia bacterium | reverse complement strand
TAAAAGTGGGGAGTCGCTGCCCCGTGCCATAGGCAACATTCAGTTGGGGGTTCCATTCTTGAAAACGGGTACGGCTCAATTCTACATTCAATTCGGCCCCGGGGAACACCTGCTGGGTTTTGCCGTCTTGCAGCCAACCTTGCTTGCGAATGTCCCACAGGCTGTAAAGCCCCACTTGGAGGGTGGCCTTGCCAAGGCGACTATCAAAGCTGTGGGCGGCTAATCCAAAAGCACCGGCCATGCTGCGGTTGCGGTAGCCCAAGCTGGGCACGCCGGGTTTGCGCTCGCTGGAGAGCGTATCGCTGCGGTATTCTCCACCGATTCGCAGCAAGGTCTTGCGGGTTTGGGCGCTCAAACGGGTTTCGAATTGTTGCCCTTGGCTCCAGTGAAAGTTCTCGTACAAACTCGGATTGGCAGCAATGTATACGTAATGATCGTTGTTCGTGCGGTAGGAGTAGTTGCTGGAGATGTCGTATATCCACTGGCCGCGAGACCAGTTGCGCATTTGATCGACCATGAACCAGCGGGTGTTGACCGTCTCTTCCGAATTTCGATCGCCAGGGGCTGCGTAAAAAGCGTTGGCCCCGAAGTTGTTGTTTACGGCAATGTAGCGCGCGTTGATTGAGCCTAGCAGCGGATGATACATTCCCGCCTTGGCAAAATGGCGCTGTGCCTCGTAGGCCGTATTGGGGCGGTAACCGCTTCCCTTCTCAAAGCTTCCCGCATACATGAGGCCAGCGTACCCGCTTTGACCCAATTGAACATTCTGTTGCAAAGAGAATCTCATGCCTTGGTTGGCATAGCGAAATCCATCGATGCTGTCGTTTTCAAAGGAGCTTCCTTGGTACGCGTTGGCCTTGATGTAAGGCCCTTTGTGCTCATTGTTCGGATACTGCGCATATACCGTGCGGATGTTGATCACCCCCGCCAAGGCACCCAAGCCGTATCGGCTCGCAGCCGATCCTTTGATGACCTCTATGCTGTAAATAGCCTCCAAAGGAATCATCGCGTTCAGGTTGTGATGGCCGGTTTGGGCATCGTTGATGCGAACTCCATCTACCAAGATCAATACTTGGTCAAAGGTGCTGCCTTGTATGCCGATATCGGCTTGTACCCCGCCTGGACCGCGCTGGCGCAGATCGACTCCTTGCACATAACTCAGCAGTTGAGATGTGCTTTGTACCGGCAACTGTTCGATGTCTGTTTGCGAAAGAACGGTGATTTGGGAAGCGGCTCGTTCATTGCCCAAAGCTTCTCGGCTGCCGGGGTAAATGATGCGTATTTCGGGCATGACCTGAATCATGGGTGGGAGCATAGCAGTCATCTCTGAGCTCTTTTCTCGAATGCGAGCGATACTGTCTTGGGCGAATAGACCTGTGCTTAGAAGGCTCAGACTCAACGCTATTAAGCGAGTAAACATGCCTCAAAAATAAAGAACCCCGAAACGAGTTCGGGGTCATTTTTAAGTACTTAAGTGTAGACGGCGCAGGTGTGCCTAGGGCAGGCCCTACGAATCTTATCAGTTCTGGGCCGCAGCAATTTGCTCCAAGAGCCACATGCGGTGGGCTTGGGTTTCGGCATCTTTGCCAGGGTTGCTCTTCATCCAGTCGCGAATGCGGTTGATTTGGAACAGCATGGCTCCCTTGGCAATGGCGTCGTAGCGATCGGCTTTGCGGCCGTATACATTGTCCAACAGCGTTTGAACGTAAGAGGCCTGAAGCAAGCGACGGCTGGCGTTGGGGTAGCCGCCGAGATCGGCTGCAAATATGGCGTTGCTCAGATCAGAGGTCATGTTTTGGGCGCTGTAGGTATTTCCGTATTCGCGGGATTCGGTCAAGCGCTGCAAGGTGCTGGGGTGCAGCAAATGCTCCAACACATCTTCTTGGGCAGCCAAAATACGCTTGTGCATTTTGGGGTCTTCAGGGCTGGCGAAGAATCCGAATCCGCGGCGTTGGGCTTGCAAATGCGCCAACAAATCACTGGGAACGGCCATGGCTGAAGGAGCGAAGCAGTAATCGCTCAAGGCCTGCATGGCGCGGCGCTGTTCTATTTCTGGTACGGGTTGATAGGGAATGGGAGCATTCATTTGGGCCGCTGCAGAGCGGCTGACATACACCCCTCCAACATATCGCGAGATAACGCCACACTGAGTAGAATAGGCTCCCCATACAATTCCAAATTTGCTCACCAAATCCTGGTAGCTCTGGTTGGGGGCTTCAATGCCATTGTGAGAAGCAAGGAAATCTGGCAACAAGTTGCCCAACAAGCCTTGGGTCAGCTGCATGCGCTCGATTGCATAGCCGATGGCATCATTGGAGAGGTCTCCAATCATGACGCGT
>JALRLA010000323.1 GCA_023254645.1 Bacteroidia bacterium | reverse complement strand
CCACAAGCCTCGCAGGGAAGCTTGATATCAGCCATGAATTGCATTTCAATCACGCTTTCTCCCTCACCGCTACAGGAATCGCAGCGACCTCCATCTACGTTGAATGAAAAATGCGAGGGTTTGAAGCCCTGGAAATGAGCCAGTTGCTGTGAGGCAAACAATTCTCTGATCTCATCGAAAGCCTTTACATAGGTAACTGGATTGGATCGACTGCTTTTCCCAATGGGGTTCTGATCCACCAACTCCACAGCTTTGATCAAATGAATATTACCACCCAATGACTTGAATTTCCCTTGCTTGGTGCCCGAAAACTGACCCAAATGCCTAGATATGGCCGGAAACAGCACTCCTTTGATGAGGCTTGTTTTGCCACTACCGGACACACCCGTCACTACGGTCAGAGCCTCCAATGGAACCTCAATCGATACATCTTTGAGGTTATTGGCCCGGGCGCCTTCTAAACTGATTTTTTGAATCATGGGGCGCCGTTTTTCTGGTACTGCGATACACTCTGTACCATTGAGGTATTGACCCGTCAGGCTTTGGGAGTCTTTTTTTATTTGTTGCAGATCTCCCGAGAAGACCAAATGCCCGCCCCCAGATCCAGCCAATGGGCCAATGTCCAAGATATTGTCGGCATTGGCCATGACATCTTCATCGTGCTCCACCACGACAACGGTATTCCCTTCCTGTTGCAAAGACTTCAACACACCAATCAGTCGTTCGGTATCTCGGCTATGCAGGCCGATAGAGGGCTCATCCAACACATACAACGAACCCGTCAAATTAGACCCCAGGGAAGTGGCCAAATTGATTCGTTGGCTCTCCCCTCCACTCAGGGTATTGCTCAAACGGTTGAGGGTCAAATAGCCCAAGCCTACATTTTGTAGAAACAGCAACCTAGACTGGATTTCCGTCCAAATTCTTTCGGCCACCTGGGTGTCCTGAACCGACAATTTTGCCTGTTGAAAATAAGAGGAGGCTTCGTCTATTTGCATCAACAACAAATCAGGCAAGTTCATCCACTCGGGTTGATCAGACGGGCCATCGATATTTTGCAATTTCACCCACGAAGCTTCCTTCCTCAAGCGGGTCCCTTTGCAATCGTAGCAGGTTGTTTTACCTCTGTAGCGTGCAGCTAAAACGCGGTATTGAATCTTGTAGGACTTCTCCTCTAAGTAGCTAAAAAATTGACGAATCCCTTCTACCCCTTGGCCCCCGTTCCACAGCAAATCCAACTCAGACTTGGTCAATTCGCGGTAAGGCCTGTGTATGGGAAAGTCCAATTTCAATGCTGCTCGTATGAATTCATTTTTCCAAAGGCCTAGTGTCTCACCTTTCCAAGGTGCCACTGCTCCTTCGTGAACGCTCAACGAAGGATCGGGAACTACCAGTTCTTCATCAATTCCTAATACCGAACCAAATCCTTCGCATGTTCGGCAAGCTCCATATGGATTGTTGAAGGAAAGAAAATCTTGAGAGGGCGTCTCAAACGTCATTCCATCCAATTCAAATCGATTGTTGAATTCTAAGGTTTTCTTAGAATCTAAGTCCATCAGAGAGCAGTTTCCGTTTCCCTCCCAAAATGCGGTTTCTATGGCATCAAACAAACGGCTTTCGACCTCGCTGTCTTCGGCAGCGATGCGCAATCGATCCACAATCAACACCGGGCTACCCTCGTAGTGTTGTTTTGATTCAATCAAGTCAGCCAATAGGTAATCATTCAATTCCCAGGCCACCCGGTTAAATCCTTTTTGTTGCATCAGAGCCCAGTCTTCCGGTTTGTAATGACCCTCGGTCAAGGGCGCACATACCCATAATCGTTTGCCATTGAAATCGCTCAAAGCAGCATCGACCACATCTTGAGGTGAATCTTGCTTGACTTGACGACCCGAAACCGGAGAAATCGTTTTTCCTACTCGACTAAACAACAGCTTCAAATAATCGTAAATCTCCGTTGAAGTAGCGACTGTACTACGAGGATTACGCGTATTGACCTTTTGTTCAATGGCAATGGCTGGGCATAAACCTTCTATGGAGTCAACAGCTGGCTTCTTCATCCTGCCCAAAAACTGGCGGGCATATGCACTCAGGCTTTCTACATAGCGTCTTTGGCCTTCGGCAAACAGGGTATCAAAAACCAACGAAGACTTTCCCGACCCAGAAACACCAGTAACTACGGTAAAGGAACCCAGTTCAAACTCGGCATCAATCCCTTTGAGGTTGTGCTCTTTGGCATTGGAAATCCGAATGTATTCTTTTTGCTTTGTCACCGAGTTTTATCGAATGGTATCTTTCAAAACAGATGCTCCAGCGCATATCCCCAAGCCGCCTTCAATGTTGGAAAAGACGGAAACAGGCTCGGTAAACAAACCCGATTGTTGGGTGTACTGATCCAAAGATTGAATGTACAAGAAGTAATCTTCATTCATGCTTTGAATGCTGGCCATGTACTTATATTGTTGGCCCTTTGATGCAAAAGGAGTAGTAAAGTTGAACGTCTTGACGGCTCCATTGAACAAAGCATCGCTGATGACAAATCCTCCATCTGGTGTCGAAATGGACTGCGATTCCAACTCCTTGTCTTTCGCCTAAGCGAAGAGGGCCACCGGCGATTGCGTCGATCCCTGCGCGAGACCATTTCGGATGATGCACCTGTTACCTCGGTCGGCCAGTCTATCTTCTATCCCGCAGTACGTTCCTACCACCTGTTCCACACCTGCC
>JALRLA010000110.1 GCA_023254645.1 Bacteroidia bacterium | reverse complement strand
CATGCCAAGCTCTTCGTGGGCAACGAAAGCGGGCCTTTGCAACTGGCCGATAGAGCCTCGGCTGCCGGTGCCAAATTGGGCCTAGTCGGGTTGTTCGGCCCTGGGGTTGAAAACGTCTTTTACCCGCGCTCGCTGCGCTCGCGCGTGCTCCATGAAATACTGCCGTGCCACCCCTGTGACCAGGTTCACTGCATGCGTCCTAACGATTCCTGCATGATGCGACTTTCCGAGGCCCAAGTCATGGCCGCGGTCGAAGAGGTGTTGGGTTGAGTATACCGGGAAAGGTCTAAGTTCTCCGTCAGTCAAGTTACGAACCGAAAATACTGTGCTCCACAAGTATCGAATGGAAGCTCCCCCTAATTTCCGGCCTCTCGAACTTTGCCAAACTCAACCCTTTCTTTACTGGTAACTTACCTAGGCTTCATTTTAACGCTATCTTTGGAGCGTATGCAAAAACCCTTTGAGTTGACCATCTTGGGAACCTCGTCGGCTACGCCGACTAGGCACCGATTTCCGTCATCTCAGTACTTGCGTATGGATGGAGAATATTTCCTCATCGACTGCGGGGAGGGAACTCAAATGCGACTCGTTCAATACAACTTGCGCATGCAAAAAATCAAGACCATCTTGATTAGCCATTTGCACGGAGATCACTTTTTTGGCCTTCCCGGATTGCTAACCTCCATGAGCTTGTTTGGCCGCACGGAGCCCCTGACTTTGGTAGGACCAGCTCCATTGGATTCCTTGTTGCAACATACCCTAGAGGCCAGTGACTCAAGGCTCACTTTCCCCTTGAACTTTGTGGCCACACAAGACAAGGAGCCTGCGACAGTTTTGGAAGGTGAAGGCTTTCGGGTCACGAGTTTTCCGCTCAGCCACCGCATCGCTTGTACCGGCTTTTTGTTCGAAGAAACAGGGCCTGAACTACGTTTGAATGTCGATTCTTGCCACAGTTTGCAAGTGCCTGTTGAAGCCTACGCAGCCGTGAAAATGGGAGAGGATTATACCCGTTTAGACGGAACACTGATACCCAATGCAGCTTTGACACTTCCGGGTAACAAGAACCGACGCTACGCTTATGTTTCCGATACTGCTCAACTGCCTGAATTGGCGAAGTTTCTGCACGGAGTGGATTTGATGTACCACGAAGCAACCTTCATGCACGACCGTTTAGAACGGGCCATTCAGACCTACCATACCACCTCCATACAAGCGGGTGAAATGGCCAAATGGGCCGAGGTAAAGCGCTTGTTGTTGGGTCATTTTTCTGCCCGATACACCGATCTTCAACCCCTGTTGGAAGAGGCCCGGTCTCAATTTCCCGATGCCGAATTGGCCGTCGAGGGAATGGAAGTGCAACTCTAAGTCTAAGAGTCGACCATTTTTGCTCTCTAGCCGATTCAAATCCTATTGTTTGCAATAGCGCACACTCGCCTCTGGCGTGCAAAACCTCTCAGGCTCGCGCGCGAAGGGACCGGTATATTCGTTGATTCATGGCAGCCCCGAAAAAGAAGACCAACCCCAAAAAGACTGACTTTCTCAAGGAAAAGCCGGGTGATACGCAAGAGCGAATCAGTGGCCAGGACTTGTGGAATGCGGCTACCTTGCAGCACGAACCCACCCGAAAAGCTGTGGGCTTTTTGCTGTTGGTGTTCACGGCTATCCTGTTCATCAGCTTCATCAGTTTCTTCTTTTCATGGACCAGAGATCAGAGTTTTCTCGCCGATGGCGATTGGGAGGCCTTTCGAGAGCACCAGGGTAAAATCGCCAATGCCATGGGTTATTTGGGCGCGCGATTGGCCTTCAGTTTCGTGCACAACGGTTTTGGATTGGGGGCATTCGCCTTGCTGCCGTTGACGGCTTTTGCAGGCCTTCAATTGCTGTTCGATTATCGCCCGTTTTCACTGCTGCGCATTGCCATTCACAGCGTTCTGTTTACCCTTTGGTTCTCCTTGTTTTTGGGCTTCATATTTCAAACTTGGCAGCCTGTGCTTGGCGGCGGATTCGGGTATTACTCGGTACAGAAATTGCAAGATGCCATTGGAGGAATCGGGACTTTTCTGTTCATCGCAGCCTATGCGGTTGTTTATTCCATGCTCTTTTTGAATATGAATCCCTTCCGCAAAATGCAGCTTCGCACAGCCGTTGAAAGCAGTTTGGACGCCTTGATTGAGGAGGAGGGAGAATTGGCCGATGAGACGGAGTCTGAAGAATCGACCTCTGCCGATCACGAGGCTCGCATCATCATTGACGATCCGGAAGAAGGGGAATACCAATTGGCTCCTGAAGAGGATAAGGAAGACCCAGCCCAAGACCTGAATCAAATCATCCTTAAGCGCAAGGATGAAGAGTCGTCGCCAGATGCTACTGAAGACATCAAACCTACCGCTTACCAAGAGCCGGAAGAGCTGTTTTTTGGTGCTAGCCCAGAGGCAAATGTCGAGGAGCCAACGCAGGATTCAGAGGCAAAGTCCAGCTCTGAGGTGGAGTTGGATCTGGGTTTCCAAGTGCAAGATTTGACCCAAAACGAAGAGGAAACGGTCGATGAAAACCAAGGGGATCCCTTTGGAGAAAAAAAGCGATTTGGGCTGGATACGCTGTTTGATCCCACTTTGGAGTTGAGCAACTATCGATTCCCCAGTTTGGATCTATTGAAAGATTACGACCAGGGCAAACAGGAAATTGACATGGCAGAAATCGCCAGGAGCAAGGACCTAATTACCACCACACTGGAAAACTATAAGATTGGCATCTCCAGTATCAAGGCGAGCGTTGGTCCTACCGTAACCTTATATGAGATTGTACCTGCACCCGGTGTGAAGATCTCCAAAATCAAAAACTTGGAAGATGACATCGCTTTGAGTTTGGCGGCTCTAGGTATTCGAATCATTGCGCCGATACCGGGTCGCGGTACCATTGGTATCGAGGTGCCCAATCGCAATCCCGAGATGGTGCCCATGAGAACCGTCTTGGCTTCTAAGAAGTTTCAAGAAAGCGATGCCGCTTTGCCCGTCGTTCTGGGTAAGACCATTTCGAACGAGATTTTTGTAGCCGATTTGGCCAAAATGCCTCACTTATTGATGGCCGGTGCCACTGGTCAGGGTAAGTCGGTAGGCTTGAATGCCATTCTTGTATCGCTGTTGTACAAAAAGCATCCGGCCTACGTGAAGTTTGTTTTGGTCGATCCGAAAAAGGTGGAATTGACCCTGTTCAACAAAATTGAACGCCATTTCTTGGCCAAGTTGCCGGGCGACGGAGATGCGATCATTACCGACAATTCCAAGGTTATCAATACGCTGAATTCGCTGTGTGTGGAGATGGACGATCGATACAAGCTCCTTCAAGACGCGATGGTGCGAAACATCATAGAATACAATGCGAAATTCAAGGAGCGCAAGTTGAACCCCGAAAACGGTCATAGGCATTTGCCGTACATCGTGGTCGTCATCGATGAGGTGGCCGACTTGATCATGACTGCAGGCAAAGAGGTGGAAACACCCATAGCGCGTTTGGCTCAGCTGGCCCGAGCCATTGGGATTCACTTGATTTTGGCAACTCAGCGCCCCTCTGTGAACGTCATTACGGGTATGATCAAAGCCAACTTCCCTGCGCGAATTGCTTTCCGGGTTACCTCGAAGATTGACTCTCGAACCATCTTGGATGCCAATGGTGCTGATCAATTGATAGGCAAAGGTGACATGTTGTATTCAGGCGGAAGCGACATGATTCGCCTGCAATGTCCTTTTGTTGACACTCCAGAGGTGGAAAGGGTTTGTGAATTTATTGGGGAACAACGAGCTTATTCGACGGCCTATGTTTTACCTGAAGTGAAAGAAGAGGGCGGTAGCTTGAGCGGAGGTGGCAACTTTGATCCCGATGAGCGAGATAGCCTCTTTGCCGATGCAGCCCGTGTGGTTGTACAAAATCAAGTAGGTTCGACCAGCATGATTCAGCGCAAATTGAAAATTGGGTACAACCGTGCCGGCCGATTAATGGATCAGTTGGAAGACGCTGGGGTTGTCGGAGCGAATCAAGGCAGCAAGGCCAGAGAAGTATTGATACCTGATGAGATGAGTTTAGAGCACTTTTTGGACAACTTGGACTAATTTTGAACTCGTTAATCGATATGAAATGTTAAGGTGTCTTGGTTTCAAGATATTCGAAGAATAATAAAATGAAAAAGTTCAAAATTTGGGCAATAGTTCTACCGCTTATTTTCGTTGCTGCCAATTGTCAATCAGATACTTCAGGACAAGCAATAAGGGAAGAAAAAAAGGATGTAGGTGAAAGCACGATTCCGGCTACTTTGACGGTTGATTCTAGTTCGATACAGGTCGATTCATTGGTGATTGATAGTGTAAATTCCTCTGAACTAGCTAAACAGAAGGAGAATTCAACTGGAAGTGATACTAAATCTAAAGAAATCCTCAAACGGGTCTCTAGAGATTATCAGACTTATAAGACCATTAGTTCTAAATTTACTCTAGTTTCCAAAGCAATGAATGGAAAGGAGTCCAAATCAAAAGGTCAAATTTGGATGAAGGGCAAGAAATTTAAGTTGGACTATGGAGAACAAGAAATTTTTTGCAATTCTAAGTATATATGGACTTATGTAAAAGGCGATTTTGAGGTCAACAAAGACACTTTTAAAAATAAGAATAGCGGCATTGATCCCAGTGATTTATTCACCATATACAAAAGAGATTTTAAATCGTTGCATGAAGGAGAAATTTCGAGGGCTGGGAGTGTTTGTGATGTTATCCATATGGTACCTAATCGAAGTAAAAATTATTCATGGTCATGGATACGTTTAGAAGTTGAAAAAACATCCGGTAAAATCCAGCGATTGATTCAACACAACAAGAACGGCACGGAAGTGATCATTGAGTTGGATTTGAAAACCTTTGTCACCAATCAAGCCTTGGCTGATACCTATTTCGAATGGAATGCGGCAGCACACGAAGATGTGGAAGTCATTGACCTGACTCGATAAGAATGTAGGTCAACAAAAAAGCCGGCTGCAAAGCCGGCTTTTTTATGGATTGCGTTCGAGAATTATCCGTTCAACACATCAAACATTTTCTGTCCGATTTCAGCAGGTGAATCGACCACGTGAATACCGCACTCAGCCATGATGGCCATTTTAGCAGCAGCGGTGTCGTCTTTTCCACCTACGATGGCTCCAGCGTGACCCATGCG
This sequence comes from Bacteroidia bacterium, assembly GCA_023254645.1. GTDB lineage: Bacteria > Bacteroidota > Bacteroidia > NS11-12g > UBA955 > JALRLA01. The sequence continues at coordinate 6,099 of JALRLA010000110.1, read as the reverse complement.
ACGGCCTGGAGGGGCTGTCTGACCAGCGATGAATCCAACAACGGGTTTGGTTCCGTGTTCTTTGATCCAACGGGCGGCTTCTGCTTCCATGCCTCCTCCGATTTCACCAATCATGACAATGCCATGGGTGTCGGGGTCGTTCATGAACATCTCAACTGCCTCCTTGGTGGTTGTGCCGATGATGGGGTCACCGCCAATGCCGATAGCAGTGCTCTGACCCAATCCCAATTTGGTCAATTGGTCAACGGCTTCGTACGTCAAAGTTCCTGACTTGGAAACCACGCCAATGTGACCCTTCTTGAAGATGAAACCGGGCATGATGCCAATTTTCGCTTCGCCAGGAGTGATGATACCGGGGCAGTTGGGGCCAATCAAGGTGCAATCTTTGTCGCTCAAGTAAGCTTTGACCATCACCATGTCTTTGGTGGGGATTCCTTCTGTGATGCAAACGATCACCTTGATTCCAGCATCAGCGGCCTCCATGATGGCGTCAGCAGCAAATGCGGGTGGAACAAAAATGATGCTGACGTTGGCGCCTGTGCCTTTCACCGCCTCTTGAACGGTGTTAAAAACGGGGCGATTCAGGTGCAAGCTACCGCCTTTGCCTGGGGTTACACCTCCGACAACGTTGGTGCCGTATTCGATCATTTGGGTGGCGTGAAAGGTTCCTTCGTTACCGGTGAACCCTTGAACCACAATCATGGAATCTTTATTGACGAGAATGCTCATTAGATTGAAGTGCCGCAAAAATACGGCACAAGGGCTAAAATGCCTTGCGGGATTTAGCGATTGATGGCAGCCAGCAAATCGGGGTCGTTGGGGCTGATGTTTGACGGATAATACGCCATCATTTGCCCGTTTTCGTCCAACAGGAATTTGTTGAAGTTCCAACTGACACTGGCATCCAAGGCTCCGTTTTGGCTTTTGTTGCACAGCCATTTGTACAGCGCGTGCTGCCCGTCGCCCTTTACATCAATTTTCTCGGTCAAGGGGAAACTGACTTGGAAACGGCTGCTGCAAAAACTCGCAATTTGCTCCGCACTTCCGGGCTCTTGGCCTCCGAATTGGTTGCAGGGGCAGCCCAAGACCACCAATTGTTCTTTGTTGGCTTCGTACAAGGCTTGCAGGCCTTCGTATTGAGGCGTGTATCCGCATTCGCTGGCGGTATTGACAATCAAGATTTTTTTGCCTTTGAAGGCAGACAAATCCATGGGGCTGCCATCCAAGGCATTGATGGAGATGTCGAAAACGGAGGTGCTAGGAGTTTGGGTCATATTGGGGTTGGCCATTTTGGGTTTTCCAAAAAAACAGGAACTCAAAAGGGTTCCCATTCCAAGAATAAGAGCAGTTAAGCGCATAGGTGTAGAACAAAATTAAGTGCAATCGGTTTTGTACCTTCGTTACCATGCGAAAAGCCGCGTTGCTGAGTTTGTGTGCCATTGCACTCTTTGTCTCTTGTGAGGAAGAACCCCCCTATATCAAGTTTACCGAAAAACCTTTGTTAGACACGGTCTACATGTCTGCTGCACCGAGCCCACAAGCCAAGACAGCCTTGGTCATTGATGTGACCGGTGTTCGTTGCAACAATTGTCCCAGGGCAGCCAAAGTGGCCAAAGATCTAGTTAATCAATATCCAGGAAGGGTAGAAGCGGTGGCCTTGTATGCCAGTTCTCCCGCATCGTTGACTCGTCCCTGGCCCGGGTTTGACACGCTATCAAATGAAGATGCTACCCAAATCATCAACTCCTTGGGTTCGGTGATTTCTTTGCCCATTGGCAGTGTGAATTATGCGCCAGACGGGTCTGGGAATCGCTTGGTGAGTTCGACTTCTTGGCCCTTGATGGTGCAAGATGAATTGGCCAAGCCATCGATATGGAACTTGGAACTGCGCACCGAATGGCAAACCGATGAAGACCGAGGTCGTTTGGAAATCAAAGCCACTGCAAATACCGATCTCAATAGCAATTACAGCTGGGTAGTGGGTATTTTGGAAAGCCACATCATTGGAAAGCAATCAGATGTTGATGCCCCCGGCGGATACACCGATGAATACGAGCATGATCATGTTTTGCGCGCAGTCAAAGGTTCGGCCTTGGGCGATGCCATGACCATTCCGGCTTCCTTGAATGCTGTGGCCGGAGTCACAGTAGAAAAACACATGTATGTGCCTCGGCGAACCAACTGGAAAGCTGAAAATTTGAGCGCCTTGGTTTGGATCATCGACAACAGTACGGGGAACATCGTACAAGTGGCACACGCTGAATTTCAGTAAAGCAAATGAATTGGGACAAGGCCATACAGCCGTTCTTGCAATACCTATTGTTGGAGCGTTCCTTGTCCAGCAATTCCATTGAAGCCTATCACCGCGACATCCAAAAACTGCAGTTTTGGGCTGAGCCCCGTTCGATAGGGCCCATGCAAGTCAAACAGGCTGATTTGGAATCGTTTGTTGCTGGCTTGTCTCAGTTAGGTTTTGAGGCTAGCAGTCAAGCTCGTGTCGTATCGGGTCTTCGCTCTTTTTATAAGTTCTGGGTGATGGAGCAAGCCTTGGCTGAGAGCCCCGCTGATTTTGTGGAGCCTCCCAAGATAGGGCGCAAACTACCCGTGGTCTTGTCACCCGATGAGATCGATGCCATGATCGCCAGTGTGGACCGCAGCAAAGAGGAGGGCGAGCGCGATGTGGCCATGCTAGAAACCTTGTACAGCTGTGGTCTGCGGGTATCGGAACTGGTGCAGTTGAGAAGTACCCATGTGCACAAAGAAGAGGGCTATGTTCAGGTGTTGGGAAAAGGCAATAAGGAGCGATTGGTACCCATCGGGGCTAGGGCACTTAAGCACATCACCTTGTATTACGATAACATTCGGCGTCACATGAACATACAAGACGCCCATAGAGATGTACTTTTTCTCAATCGCAGAGGGGCTGCTTTGTCAAGGCAGTCGGTGTTTTTACTGATCAAACGCTGCGCGCAAAAAGCGGGAATACAAAAGATCATTTCTCCTCATACCTTCCGGCACAGTTTTGCCACACACTTGGTCGAGGCTGGCGCTGACCTACGGGCGGTTCAAGAAATGCTGGGTCACGAGTCCATCACGACTACCGAGATTTACACCCACCTGGATCGTAGTTTCTTATCCGAGACCTTGCTGAAATACCACCCGCGTTCAGGGGCTTAGTGAACCTGTTGGTTTCGGGACCAAGCGGTCCAGGTTTTTTTCCCTTGCAAGAAATAGCCAAAGACCAAACTCGCGTTCAAGGTTCCCTTCAATTGCGCGATGGGAACAGGGTTTTGACTTCGCTGAAATTGATGCTTGCTCCGGTTAAAATCTCGGTGAGCTTTGATGATCTGAATAATCAACTGGGGTTTGCCTTGCAACAAGAAAAGGATGGCGGCTAGTCCATCCATCAATTTGCGCTGAAGAATGCGCTTGTTGGCCAACTCTATGGGTAGATTCTTGTACAACATGAGCAAGTTGTTGCGAAAGTTGAGGTAGGTCTTTCGGGGACTTTGATTGGCCATAGTACCTCCACCCATGTGATAGACAACACTATCGGCACAGGACCAAATGCTGTGCCCTTTGAGTTGCAAACGCCAGCACAAGTCGATTTCCTCGAAGTGAGCAAAAAAAGCCTCGTCCAAACCTCCAGCCTCAAGCCAAGCCTGTCGTTTGACAAACAAAGCGGCTCCGGTAGCCCAAAAAATAGGTTGGGATTGGTTGTATTGCCCCTCATTTTTTTCGACTTGTCCAAAGATTCTTCCGCGGCAGAAGGGGTATCCGAAGCGGTCCATGTATCCACCGGCGGCACCGGCATATTCGAACTTGTCTCGCTGATAATAGTCGAGGATATGGGGTTGAGCCGCCCCAAATTGCGGAGTGTTTTCTGCCAATTGCAACAATGGCGTCAACCAATTGGGACCGGGTTCGGCGTCGCTGTTGAGCAATACAAAATAGTCGGCATCCAATTGAGCCAAGGCCTGGTTGTAGCCACCGGCATAGCCAGCATTTTCGGGCAACTCTATCAGATGAATCTCGGGGAAATGATGGCGCACGAAATCGGCGCTGCCATCATTACTATGGTTGTCAACCAGTACTATTCGCGCTCCCGGAATTTGCGATTCTCGAAGTACAACGGGAAGGCATTGAGCCAGCAAATCACGCGTGTTGTAGTTCAACACTACGATGTCAATGCGGGCCGTATTGCTCATGATTTGAAGGGTTTGAAAATGAATCGGGTGTGCTCACCATTGACCCAAAATACGCATAGGTTGGTATCGGGATCTCCCCAAGCCTTGGTGAAAGCTTCCTTACGGTCCTCGCTCAGCAAACCCAATTCCATGAATCGTTCCAGGGTCGTGGCGTTGATCGAGTAAGGGAAGTCAAATTCCGTACGATCCAAGATGCAATCTCCCACTGATTTCACTTCTTGGTGCGCCACAAACAGCGGATATTGACTGAAGCCAGCAGCACGAACGTCATCACTGACCTCGCGCAGCATGTCATTGAGCTCATTTATTTCGGCCTCCAGAGCTTTGAGGTCTTTCTCTACCTGTGGATTCATGGCTGTTTGATGAACGATTGCGTATAGGTAATGTTGGCTCCTGAAGCCCGAATGAAATAGGTTCCTGAAGGCAGATTCTCAATGTTCAATCGTTGGGTTCCAGCTGCCCAAGTACCTTGCAAAACCTGCTGACCTTGGGTGTTGAAAACACGGTATCGGAGCGTTTCAAGGGCCTGAATCTGAATCTGCGTTTGGGCGGGATTGGGGTACAGGCTTAAGGCCAGGTTCTCACTCACTGGGCGAATGGCATTCACTTCAGGATTGAGTTTGATGGCCCACATTCCACGGCCGTGGGTGAATAAGAACAAGGTGCGATCAGAGGCGCGCATTTTGATTTGATGCACGGCTACTGAGGGAATGCCATAGTGCTTTTCCCATGTTTTGCCTCCGTCTAGCGTGTAGTAGAAACCGTAATCGGTGGCGGCAAAAATGCGGTTTTCTGGATCGTTGGGGTCACAGGCCACATGATTCACTGGAAGCCCAGTGGGCAGACCTGAGGAAACCTCTTCCCAGGTGGGGGTTTTGTCCAAATTGCGGCCGCGCCAAATTCGAGGTTGGGTACTGTAATTGGACAAGGCAATGTAGCAACTGTTTGGATCATGTGAATACAAACAAATGCCCTTGATCACATCATTGGTGACCGAGCTGGGAATGCTGTTGTTCAGGGAAACTTCGGTTCCGGGAGTGGCAGAAAGAGCGCTGTCGATGCGGTACAATTGAGCGGCTGACCCTCCAAAATAGACAATAGGATTTTGAGCGTAAGAAATAGCAATCGCTTTAATACCTGTGCGAATCTTGGACAGTTGGGTCCAAGATGTACCCATATCAGTGCTCTGGTACAAGTATCGGTTGGTTCGGTAGTACAGTTGACCTTGATCAAAATCGCTCAATTCATATAGGTTGATGAAGTCAACGCCATCGCTGGCAAAGCGGCTATCGTTGATTCCTACTGTTTGTTGCCAACTGGGAGGGCTCAGAGGATTGAAGTTTGGCACTCGGCGTATGCCGTCATTTTGAGTAGATAGATACGCTACAGAGCCATCTTGCTGACCAATGTGGCAATAGGCTCCGTCTGCTCCGTAAAATTTGCGGGAAACCAAACGGCCGGTTGATACGTGAGTCCCGTTATCTTGGGCGCCTGCAATGGCCGTGTATCCTTCGTAACCCATGCCCCCGGCATAGAATTGCGTTACCTGATATCCAGCGTTCAAATTGGCTTGGATTTGCGTATTTCCCCAGCGATAGCGGAACACACCGCCATCCGTGCCAATAAGGTATTGGTTGTTGTCCAAGGCATAATAAGAGTGGTGATCGGAATGTCCAGTTTGTTTTTTGATCCAGGTCTGTCCCCCATCACGAGTCTCGGTAATGTTTACGCCCCCTACAACAACTGAATTGCTGTCAGTTGGGTGAACGCCGAGCATGACGCAATAGGCTTGGTACCCCGCTCCCATGTCGGTAGGTGTGCGTTGGGCCGTCCAATTGGCGCCGCCATCGCTACTCTTGAAAAAGGCTGCTGGAGGGTCTGAAAATCCAAA
>JALRLA010000179.1 GCA_023254645.1 Bacteroidia bacterium | reverse complement strand
TGGCATCGATAAATTGAACGGATTGTCCCAAACAAGCCACAGTCGATACGGACCCAGGGGTGGGTAAGGTGGTGAAGGCAGCATTTGGGCTTTCAATGACATTGACACAAAAGGTTGCAAAACCTTGGCAACCGGCGTTATTGGTTTCTGTCACTTGAACAGAGAAATTGCCTAGCCCAGTCCAGTAAACCCGAAGAACATTGCCATTTGATTGTGTATCTGCTGGTCCGGTTACTGTCCAGGCATAGGAAGATCCAGTATGAAATGGGGTGCTGTATTCTACCCACTGTGAATCACAGGCGGTAGAGCATGGAGGGTCCTTGTCTGTTTTTCGATCTTTATCACAGGCAGAGGAAACACTGGCTTGAATCGACGGTTTTGGGAAATCAAAAATTTGAACCACTTGAGTTACTGTGCAAACAACCTGATTGTATGAGTTAAAAACAATCAAGACTATCGAGGCCTGCCCAGTATCTCCCCATGAAACAATAGCTTCTGTTTGGCTTGTGACCAGGGTGCCGTCGCCATAAATGGACCATTGATAGTCATACCCGGAAATGATCGAATCAGCAGAATAGGTTGCACTTTGCCCAATGCAAGCTTGCTGCGGCCCTTGAATGATGCATTGTGAATACAATAATTGGGCAGATAATGCGGTTAAAAAGGCTAGAATCGATTTTTTCATGAGATTAATTCTTAGTTCAATTTACAAGAATTTACAGAATATTGATTTCTTAAGGAAAAAAGAGTCAATGGTTTAATGAAGTTATGACCATTCTATTGATGAATGCCGATTCGACTTTGATTATGGAAGTTGGTTTTAACATAATAAATTTTTGATCCATCTAGCTTGGTGGGTTACTTGTCTTATTTCAAGAGCAGGAATTATTCGTTGGAATCCTTCAGGGGTATGGCAAAGCGTATCATTCATAAAAAAAATGCAACTATTCCAAAGTATTCACTAGCCATTTTTGTTCTGCAAGATTTCAAGGGATTATATTTTCGGTTTGAAAGATGAAAAAGAAAAAATTACTTCTGATAGCATGCCTATTTCTTGCTTTTCAGACTTTATCTAGTCAAGTTACAAGAATTCCTTATGCAGAATCTGATCGATTGTCCATCCTGGAGGCACACAATGTGGAGAGGCGTTTGGTTGGCACTTCCGATCTTGTTTGGGACTATCAATTGGAAGAATTTGCCGCTGATTGGGCGGCAACCATAGCCCATCGTGGCCATTTGTCTCATAGGCCGAATAATTCGTATGGGGAGAATTGCTACATGACGACGGGTACAATTGCAAATCAGAATCAAGCTATACTTGCTTTTAACGGTGAGAAATCGGATTATGTGTACGGCCCGGTATCAAGCTCCAATTGGTATGGAACTGGACACTACACTCAAGTTATATGGTACAAAACGACAAGAGTTGGATGCGCAACAGTGAAGGGCAGTTCTGGTTCGTTTGTGGTTTGTAATTACGATCCACCAGGGAATTTGATGGGTGATTATCCGTACAAAAAGAGTGTTAGCGCAAGGCCTGGAGTAAGCCAAACTGGAGGATCAACCAGTTCTTCTGGAATTCAGACTGGAAATAATCAAACCATATCAAATCAATTTGCGGGTTCGTCGCTTACCAGTTCCAATGGAATGGGTTCGAGCAGTTCAGTTGCAAACACAACTTCATCGGGGCTTTCAAAAACGGCGACAGGGCAAAACCAATCACCCGAACGAACCTTTGTTTGGATTCTTACAGGTATTGAATCTTGGAGTCGATACCAATCCTATTCCATTTTTGAGTCCAATTCTATGAATCAAACGAATTCCTTTTCTGGATCTACCCCGGTTATGGAATTGTGCATGACCTTGCCCAAGAAATCTAAAGAGCAGGTGAAAAAGATTCGTGGAATAGTCGGAATGGGTATGGCTATGCCAACGAGTAAGCTAACGGATGATTTAAAGTTGTCTGTCCAATCACCATCACCGAATGCTCTGAATTATGACAATTCCTTCATTTACTCTATTGGTGTGAATTGCTGGGATCATATTCAATTATCGGGTGGTGAATTCATGTTTGGTAACCCAACCACCAGTGATCCATTTGATTATAATTCTTTATTTCGTTCCACCTGCAGAATTTACTTTGGATTGGGCCCACTGAATCTTGCCTTGAATGTCAATTTTTTAGGTGAATCGTATGATCCGAACACCTGGAATATGGGTTCTGTTGGGCTGTCATTGAAGGCGACGTATTTCTAAAGCTTTCTAAAATTGGAGCATTTCTGAAACCAATATTCAAATATCAAGGGCTAAACGGATTGTCTCCAATGCGGTGCAAAATCAATTTGGCTGTATCATGGACAACCATTCCCTTATATTGTTCGTACCCGGTAGTGCCCATTTTTGTACTGCGCATGGTCAACGTGAAGTAAAGATTGTCAGCTGACCATGTGCAATTTGTGAGGCTGATGGCATAGCCCCAATTGCATGCTTGAAGGGTCGACTGAATGGTGTTTTGATCGAGGGGGTGACCATTTGAGTCAACAACAAATCGATTGAGTGTATTGATATCACCAATCGCATAATACGCTTTTGCGTAAGAAGCCACGTTTTGTCCAACAGGATTCATAACAGGATTGGCCCAAGATGGAGTTGGAGTGGGTGATGGAAAAAACCCAATGATGGCAAAAAGCGCAGTCCTCATGGTAGTCATGTTCAATTGTAAGCAAAAAAAGCAATTTCTTTTCTGCTTTGCGAGCCTAGGGAATTCCGAATGGAGAAACAATAAACAGGTGGTCTCATTAAACGCAGCCATTGATGGCCAATTCAACACAAAAACACATCTATTCATAGAAGGTCTTTTCTACAGTTGTCCTCATCAGGTGGAAAAGTGAAATGGTGAGATGAAATTTTTGCCATCTAATATCGTATGAAATCAATTTATGACTAGTCAATCGAATCGAAAGTCTGGGTTAATTATCGCATTAATACTGCTGGCTTTATCCGCGTTTTCGAATATTTATTTTCTCACTGAATATTCGAGCAAAGAAGACCAATTGGCTGCTGAGAATTTGCTGTTTGCTCAAAAGGATTCCTTGCAAATGGAATTGCAACGAATGGAAGATTCATTGGCATTGGTATTGGCTCAATTGGATGACCAAGGCGGTAGTTTGGTTGCAAAATCAGAATTGATGGCGGCGCAGGCTGAAATTGCCCAGTTGAGAAAACAATTGTCTATGACCTCTGTACAAGGAAGTGGTTCGGGTTCTAAATCAAAAATTATTTCTTCTCAGCTCCAGGACGCTCAAGATCAGATTGCTGAATTGCATCAACAAGTAAATGCAGTCGTCAGAGAAAATGATCATTTGTTGACCTCGAACGATGAGCTGCGTGAGCGAAATCAACTAATGGGTGCTGAGTTCGAGGATCTCGAGTCCCGGGTCAACAAAGGCAAGCGCGTGTATTTTGGGAGTCTGATGACCCACGGCTTTACTAGCGAAGGGGCCAAAACTACCAAAGCCAACCAGATTCGCAACCTTTCCGTGAGCTGTGATGCTTTGGAAAATGTATTGATTACAAATCCCATTTTCGAAGAAGTTACCATACGCATCATTGATCCCAACGGCGGTATTTTGTCCACCACCAATACTTCCTTGCAGAACAAAAGCGATGTCTACAGTTTGAAAGAATCGCTCATGTTCGACGGCAGCAAGCAAAAAGTGACTTTCAAGTTTCCGTTGAAAGGGGAACTGGATCGCAAGCTGAAAAAAGGCCAATACACCACTGAGCTTTGGACCGGGGGATTGCTACGCCAGAAGAACACCTTTGAGTTGTTCTAAGGATCTACTGGTTCTCTTTATCTGTGCGGGCATTCAGCCTGAGCGAGCTGCCCGTGATTCCCTACATTTGAACATATGAAGCCCAAGGGAATTGCCTTGCATTGGAAAATCATCATCGGCTTGTTGCTCGGTGTCGTTTGGAGTATGGCCTCTGCCCAATGGGGCATGTCCAAGTTCACCGCAGACTGGATCAATCCCTTTGGGGTGATTTTCATACGGTTATTGAAGCTCATTGCCATT
>JALRLA010000135.1 GCA_023254645.1 Bacteroidia bacterium | reverse complement strand
GATGAGCTTGCTTCAGGCCATGAAAGAAACCGGCAAAACCAAGGTGGTGTTTTCCAGTTCTTGCACGGTCTATGGCCAACCCGACAACGTTCCCGTTAACGAGTCATCTCTGACCAAAGAGGCTGAAAGTCCCTACGGGGCTACCAAGCAAATGGGCGAACGCGTGTTGCGCGACATGCACTGGGCTGAGGTTCAATGCTTGCGTTATTTCAACCCCATTGGTGCCCACCCTTCAGCCGCCATTGGCGAGTTGCCTTTGGGAGTGCCCAACAATTTGATTCCCTACCTGACCCAAACCGTGGCGGGCATTCGTCAGGAGCTCACAGTGTTCGGTGGCGATTATGACACCCCTGACGGCACCTGCATTCGCGATTACATACATGTGATGGATTTGGCCGAGGCCCATGTCGTGAGTCTCAAGCGCCTGCTCGAGAACCAAGCTCAAGAACGCTATGAGGTCTTCAACATCGGCACTGGCGACGGATACTCGGTTTTGGATGTGATCAACACCTTCGAAAAAGTCAACGGCTTGCCGGTGCCTCATCGCATCGGAGAGCGCCGCGATGGAGATGTCATCCAAGTGTGGGCCGATACCAGTCGAGTGAATTCGGTTTTGGGTTGGAAAACCCAGCGCGGACTCGAAGACATGTTGCGAGACGCCTGGCGCTGGCAGCAACAAATTGCTAGTCAATAGGGTAACTCCACTATCCACCGCAAGGTGTGTACAGTGTCAGGTTTTCCACAAAGTTTTGCACAGTAAACATACATGTAGGTATATTTGGGCGCTCTATGAACAACAATACGCGCGCCAAAATTTTGCAACGCTGCTTTGAAGCCATTGCAGAGAAAGGGTTTGAGACCTTGCGAACCGACAAGGAGATCACCCGTTTGAAGATCACCAAGGGTGCCTTTTACCACTATTTCCCGAACAAATTGGAACTGGGTTACGCCGTGATTGATGAAATCATTCTACCCATGTATTTGGAGCGTTGGAGCGGTTTGGAAGGTCGTACCCACGGGATCTCCGGCGCCGTTTTGGCCATCATAGAAAAAGAAAAATCGGAGGCTTCTGACAAGAGTATCGCCAAGGGAGACGTGTTGGCCAACCTCATGATTGAAATGAGCCATGCTGATGCACAATTCCGTGAAAAGCTGGAGAACGTCTTGGAAGCCCAAGTGAAAATCTTACAAAAAGCGCTGTTAGCCGGAAAAGCAGCCGGAGAAATCAAATCCAACATGGATGCCCGCTCCATGGCTTATAGCATGATTGGCTCTTTACACGGTTGCTACGCCATTGCAAAAACCCGTGCTTCAAGAGATGTCTTTACGCTCATGATGAGCAACCTGCAACGTCAACTCAGCGACTCGGTTTTTGAAGGAACCTTTGCTTAATTGGGAAAGAATCATAGCCTTTTGCTAAGTATCTCTCCATCAATTGGGAGGACCAATGGTACTTTAGTAAATTTGATTCGGTATTCAATGTATGAGCTTTCCCAAGCACATATGCGCCATTGCGGCACAACTATTCTTCTCTAGCTTCTTGTTTGCTCAAGGCTTGGGATTCTTGCCCAACCGCGGTCAGCTGTATGACCAAAAT
>JALRLA010000095.1 GCA_023254645.1 Bacteroidia bacterium | reverse complement strand
GAAGGATTGAGCTTCATCAATCCCGAGTTGGTATCTTCACTCAAGTTTAGCGCCGGCGGATTCGACCCCCAATACGGTGACAAAATGAGTTCCGTGTTGGATGTTACCTACAAACAACCTGATAAACGAAAATGGCAGTTCCAAACCGGAACCATGTTGAACAGCCTAACCTTTCAGGGCAAAAGCGGCCCCTGGTCAGCCTTGGTGGGCGCGCGAACTTTTTCGAATGCGGTATTGGCCAAGTCGCTCAATACCCAAGGCACTTACGCCATGCGATTTGGCGACATTCAAGCCCAAATCGACTACAAACCCAGTCATTTTTGGTCTTTTCAGTTCTTGGGCAATACCTCAGCCAATCGTTTTGAATTGAAACCCTTGAGCCGGCAAACCGAATTTGGTACCATTACCGATGCTTATCAATTGGATGTGTACATGGCAGGTTCCGAGAATTTGGACTATCAGTATCAGTTGGGGGCCTTCACGGCTGAATTCAAACCGAATCTTCGCCGTTCCTTCAAGTTCATTGCTTCCTTAACGCACATTCAAGAACAAGAATACTTCGATGTCGAGGGCGCTTATTTCTTGAATCAACTCGATCGAGACTTGGGCTCCTCCAACTTGGGAAAACCCTTAAAAACGCTTGGATTCGGCTATTATTTGGATCATGGACGCAATGCCTTGGAATCTCAAGTCATCAACCTGAGCCATTTGGGAACTGTAGGCCGCATCACCGATCGCTTCAGTTGGAAATACGGCATTCGCATCAATCAAGAATCGGTTCAAGACCGCTTTTACGAATGGATGTACAGCGACAGCGCAGGATACAACACCTCCGAATTCGGTTATTTGCGCGACAGCTTGTATTTGGATCCTTTGGTCCGGGCGAGCAACAGCATTCAAAGCCTGCGCAGCAGCGCCTATGTTCAAGGACGCTGGCGGGTTTCCAAAGCCCAGAACGTCTGGTTGAATGCCGGTGTTCGCTTGCAACACTGGAGCCTGAATGGGCAAACCTTGTTGATGCCCCGGGTAAACATCAATTGGGAACCCAACCAATCTTATAACCGAAACAAACCCGATTCGCTCAAAAAGCCTGATGTTGTCATCAAGCTTGCCGCAGGAGCCTATCACCAAGCTCCCTTTTACCGAGAAATGCGTGGCTTTGATGGTCAGTTGAACACTTCCCTTCGGGCCCAAGAAGCTTGGCATGCCTTACTCGGCATGGATCGCTACACGGTATTGTGGGGCCGACCCTTCAAGTTCAGCAGTGAAGCCTATTTGAAAACCTTGGACAACCTAGTTCCCTATTTGTATGACAACATGCGCATTCGCTATTTCGCGCAGAATTCGGGCAGAGGGTTTGCCTGGGGCTGGGACAACCGCATCAATGGCCAATTCATCGAGGGTTTGGAAAGTTGGTTTACACTGAGCGTCATGCAGAGCAAAGAACAACTGAATTGGACCAGCCCTTCGGGGACTGACACCCTTTCGGCTTGGCTGCGCAGACCCACCGATAGGCGGGTACAATTTGCAGCTGTATTTCAGGACGAATTGCCCAGCGACCCTAGCGTTAGAATCAATTTGAGCATCATCATCGGCACAGGTCTTCCCTACTATTTGGATGGACCGGCCCGATACACCACCACCCCTAACGCCATTCCTCCTTATAGGCGCGTGGATTTGGGCTTGAGCAAAACACTCCAAGAAGACAGCAAGATCAACCAATGGTTGGGACTGTCATCGAGCTTTGTATCTATCGATGTCTTCAATATGCTTGACATCAACAACGTCATTGCTTATTCCTGGGTCAAAGATTTAAACAACAACCGATACGGTGTTCCAGAATACCTGACGGGAAGGCGCTTGAATTTGCGTTTCCAAGGAACATTGAAATAAAAAAGGCCCCGCGATGCAGGGCCTTTTTTATCAATTTCCTCCTCCTGCTGGTTCAGGAGCAGGTGGAACTTCTTGAGCCTTTTGGCATTCATCCAATTGCATCTTCACTACTTGAAGTTGCTTGGTCGCATCGGCCAACTGACTTTTCAACTTGGCCGCTGCATCTTGAGAAGCCTTGAGTTGCAATTGCAAATCACTGTTGCTCGATTGGCAAGTTTGAATGGTTTCTGCTTGGGAATCAATCTCGGCATTCAATTGAGCCAAGGTCTGTTTGAGTTTGGCAATCTCAGCCTTTGCCTCGTTCAAAGCAGCGTCTGAGTTATTATTGCCCGCTTCTTTGAGCTGCTTTTCACAATCGGCCAATTTGGACTTCAACTCCTGAACGGCCTTGTTGCAAACTTCATATTCGGCCATTACCGCATTGTACTGAGACTTAGCCGAGCTCAAATCGCTTTCCAACTGGCTCTTATCAGCTTTGAGTTTTTCATTCTCGGCTTCTAGGGCCGTGATCTTCTTTTTAGACGCTTCCAAATCGGAGCTCATTTGATCACAGTCATCGCCTCCTGAGCAATCGGCCAATTGGGCTTGAAGATCTGAAACATTCTTTTTCTCATTTGCCAAATCAGTCTGAGCCTTGCTCAATTGAGCTTCCAGATCACTGGCTTTCTTTTTATACGGTGCGCAATCTTCAACCGCTGCTAACTGGGCTTCCAAGTCACTCACCTGCTTTTTGTAAGGTGCACAATCTTCAACCGCTGCTAACTGGGCTTCCAACTGAGCAACTTTGGTTTTGTACGAACTGCAATCTTCTCCAGAAGCCGTCGCTAACTGAGCTTTCAAGGCGTCAATTTCCTTTTGCTTGGTGTTGACCATAATCTCTAAATCGGCCGCCGTTTTCTTTGCTTTGGCCAATTCTTCCTCGCAGAGTTGAGCTTTGGTCTTACAAGCGTTCAATTCCGTTTGAAGCGCTTTCAGCTGGGCTTCGGTCTCG
>JALRLA010000100.1 GCA_023254645.1 Bacteroidia bacterium | reverse complement strand
CAAAGTCAAGGCAAAGGCCAGAACACTGCTCAATACAATACGTTTCATTATTTGCAACCTCCTGTTGGGTTAATTTCAAAAATACTGGTGCGTTCTACGATGGGGAACTGCAAAACCATGCCGTCACAGTCCCAGCGGTGTCCGCGAATGAATAGGTTTTGACCTTCAATGGCTCCCAAGCGTTTTACCTCTTGGATGCGATCGCCTTGGAACAACAATTCCATACGGCGCTCAGCGCGTACCTTGGTCAATACTTCGTTGGCGCTAGCAGAACTGGCCAAATACTCGGTGCTCGGATCGGTGTAAGCTCGAGCCACCAAATTGTTCACGTCCATGATGGCCGTAGTCAAATCGCCACCCGATAAGGCCAGTGCCTCGGCGCGAATCAGGTGCATCTGAGTCAGGTAGAACAAAGGAACATCGAAGAACTGCCCGTCAAAAGCAGAACTCTTAACGAACATGTTAGCGGCTCCTGCGTTCACTTCGGTCAACATAGCGCAGCGTTTGTCATTGGGGTCTTTGACGGCGTTGTACAAAGCCAAGTCCATTTGGCAAGTAGGAGTGCCAGGAGCGTAGTTGCCGTTGTAGGCACCGCTGCGGTTGTCATTGACACCCGTGCTGACAATGCGGAAAATGTATTCGCTTTCCGCTTGAGAGTTGAACAAATTCACCGTGTCAGACAAGCTGTAGCGACCGCTACTGATGACTTGGGTAGCCATATCGGCAGCCTGGCTGTATTCGCCCATTTGGAAATACACTTGAGCCAACAAGGCCTGAGCGGCTTGTTTGTCAGCGTAGTATCCGTTGTCAGCCGGCAAATTGGCCATGGCGGCCTCGGCATCTGCGATGATAGCAGCATAAGCCTCGGCCACGGTGCTACGGGGATAAGGATCGGTGCTTACGCGATTGGCAATGGCAATTCCAGGATGAGAATTGTCGGCGGTGAAACCGTAAGGCTGGGCGAACATGCGAACCGCCCAGAAATGGCAGTATGCGCGAATGAAGGCCACTTCACCTATGATGCGGGTACGGTCGGCTTCTGTCAAATCAGCCGCGCGATCCAAGTATTTCTCTACGAAATTGGCACGGAAAATCGTGCGGTATACAATGGAGTGGAAGGCACCCGTGGTTGAATTGAAGAACAACACGTTGTGGTTGAATACCTCTCGGTAATCGTTGTTGTTCGGAAGCGTCAAGTTGTCGCTCTGCAACTCAGCCAAGACCTGGCCAAAACCACCAAAGGTGTTGGCGAGTTCGTTGTAGCTCGAGTTGAGCAACATTTGCAAGTCTTCGGTGTTTTTCACCGCGTCATCAATGAGGATTTCATTGGGTGGCGGCGTCTCGATCATTTTATCGCAGCTGCTCAAGGCTACTGCCGTTAGGCTCAAGGCCCAAAGAATGGATTTCGTGTTCATGATTAGAAACTCAGGTTAAGGGCCAAACTGATGCTCTTCTCCTGGGGGGGAGTCAAGTATGTAATGCTGCCGCTCATGTTGCGGTCTGTGGGGTTTTCGAAGTCGCGAGCGATTTCAGGGTCCAAGCCCGTGTAGTTGGTCCAAGTCAACAAGTTGATGCCGACCAAGGTGACTTTAGCGCCTTCAAAGCCCGTTTTGCTCAACCAAGCCTTGGGCATGTTGTAGCTCAACATCACGTTGCGCAAACGAGCAAAAGAACCGTCTTGCAACCACAAGTCGGTGTTGATCCAAGGGGTGGTTGAACCGTGGTTGAAGGTGTTCAAAGTCATTTTGGGGTACAAGGCGTTGTCGCCAGGCTGCTGCCAGCGATCCAATACGCGGCGGTCCATGTTCCAATCGGTCATCAAGCTCAACTGGCGCTTTACAGAACTCTCGTAGATGTTGCCGCCAATGTTGAAGTAAACCGTGGCTGACAATTCCAAGTTCTTGTAGTTGATCACGTTGTTGAAACTACCGAAGGCCTTTGGCAATACGTTGCCGACGGCTACGCGGTTGTCAGGATCCCAGCTATAGGTTTCGTTGCCGTTCTTGTCGAAGTACACAGGAGCTCCCGTTTGAGGATCGACGTGGGAGAAACGAACCAAGAAGTTGGTACCCACTGGCTGACCCACAACCACACGAGTGTCGTTCGTTCCACCGCTTACCGCATCTTCGGTATACACACCAATGCTGGTGATTTCGTTGTAGTTGCGAGCAATGTTAAAGTTGGTGGACCATTGCATGTTCTTGTTGCGAATGTTGATGGTCTTCAAGGTGAACTCCACACCGCGGTTCACAATGGCACCTACGTTGTCGTAGAACGAACCAAAACCGGTAGAAGTGGGGATGCTCAATTGCAAGATGACGTCTGTGGTATTCTTGTTGTAGTAGGTCAATTCTGTGCTGATGCGGCCTTTCAAGAATTGAGTCTCAATGCCAGCATCGAAGTTGGTGGTTGATTCCCATTTCAAGTTGGCATTTTCCAAACGGGCAGGGGCCATTTGTGGGTTGCCGTTGTAAGGCTGCAAGTTGCCGCTGGGAGTGATGGTGCCCCAACGAGCGTAGTTGTCAAAGTTGGCGTTTCCGCTTTTTCCAATGCCTGCACGCAACTTCATGAAGTCGATCGCTTTGATGTTGCGAATGAAATCTTCTTCGCTGATGATGTAGCCCACAGCCGCAGCAGGGAAGAAACCATAGCGGTTGTTGCGACCGAAACGGCTGCTACCGTCACGGCGAGCGGTCACCTGGAAGTTCAACTTGTTGTGGTAGCTGTAATTCAAACGACCGAAATAGCTCAAGAAAGCCCATTCATAGGGTGTGCGCCCGAAGACCAATTTGGCCGTGTCGGGAATGGCCACCTGGTCGATAGGACCTTTGGCGTCGAAGTTCTCTACGTATTTGCTAGTCGAATAACTGTGCTGGTATTCGTGTCCCAACATGGCACCAAAACTATTGCCTTTGCCCAAGTTTTTGTCGTATTGCAAGGTGGCGAAATAGTTTTTGTTCATGGTGTAGGTAGGGTACCACTTGGCATTGCCGTTTTGCATGTAGCTACCGTTGTAGTAACGAATCAATTCGCTGGGCTCATACAAGTATTCGTTGTAGTCCATGTAATCGATGCTACCGCTGGCGTTCAAGGCCAAATTCTCGTTGAATTGGTAGGATACCGAAGCGTTGTTGATGGTGCGCACTTCAATGCTTCTCCAGTTCTTCAAATCGCGAATCGTGTGCAATCCAACAGGAGTCAAATACGACTTGGAACTGCTGTCGTACAAGGGCTCCAGCGGATAAATAGGCAGCATGGTGCTCATGGCAGAGCCCAATCCGCCGGCCCAAGCCGCATCGACGCGGGTGTTGGTGCCTTGGCTCAACGAATGGGAGATCTGGACGTTCATTTTCTTCATGGGCTTCCAATCCATGTTCACGCGCTCACTCACGCGGTTGTAATTGTTGCCTATGACGTACGAACCGTTGTCGTCGTAAGACAAGATGGCCTTCACGGCTACATTGTCTTTCTTGTAATTGGTCGAGAAGTTGTAGCTCTGCTTGAAACCGGTGCCGATCATTTGGTCGATCCAATCGGTGTTGATGTTCTGGGCTTGATCCCAGCTCAAACGCAGTCCAACAGCCGACAAATCGGGAGTACCCACATGGCCGTCGTTTTGCCAAGCCTCTTCATAGAGTTGCAACCACTCAGGGCCGCTCAACATATCGGGGCGAGCCGTAGGCATAGCGATCGACCAGCGAGAGTTGAAGTCGAACTTCAAGCCCTGCTTACGGGCGCGTTTGGTGGTGATCAAAATAACACCGTTGGCACCACGAGAACCGTAAATGCTAGTGGCAGCGGCATCTTTCAAGATTTCGATGTTTTCGATGTCTTCGGGGTTGATGCTCGCCAAGGGGTTGTTGTTGAAACCGCCGCCCCAGTTGGAGCCGTTGGCGCGGTTCATGAAGTAGTCTTGGGTGACGGGAATTCCATCGATCACGTACAAGGGGTCACCGGCTGCTGAAATAGAAGCGGCTCCACGAATGCGAATCAAGGAGGCAGAACCTGCCATACCCGAACCTACGGTAACCTGTACGCCAGCCGCTTTTCCTTGAAGGGCTGCTTCAAACGAAGGAGCAGGGGCTTCGGTCAATTCGCGACCGCTTACAGAAGAAATGGAACCCACCACGTTTCGGCGTGACTGGCGTCCATAGCCCACGATGACCACGTCGCCAATGACATCTGACGAAGGAGTTAGGTTGAATGATACATTGACTTTGGCTCCTGCGGTAACTTCCACATTGTAGCTGCGGGATTCAAAAGACTCTTTGCTGGCCGTCAGGGTGTAGGTTCCTGCCGGCAATTCCAACACGTAAGACCCATCGGCAGTGGTTTTGGCACTGCTGGAAGATCCCCATGTGATTTCGACACCTTCGAGAGGCGTTCCGTCGTTATCGCTGACTATGCCAGAGACGGTGCCGGTTTGAGCCCAGGCAGCGCCAATGCTGATCAGAGATAGGATCGCCCATGAAAATGCCTTTCTAATCGAGTAAGACTGATTCATAGAGTTGGTTTTAGGAGAGCAATTTAGCGAAAAAAATTGACAAGTGTCAATTGTACAATTACTAAAAAATTCTCCGCCTTTACTCGCTGTAGAATCGAATGACTGGGCGAAACCCAAGATCAGAAGCTTTGTAATTGAATCGCTTGAATTTGGCCGCTGAAGCTTGAAGGTAGTAGAGTTCGTCGCTCCAAGACCCACCCCAAACCGCGAAGTGCGTTTGGCGGTCTGTGGGGGTGTTGAGCCTGCCTTGAAGCAGGGCTTCGGTCGGAATTTGGTATTGATTCACGATGATTTCATCAGCCGTATTCAAGGTGTAGGTGATGTTGTCAAACAAATGATTCTCTGCGGGAGTGGATGTCCACTCGGCCACATTGCCTAAGAGATGGTCAAAGGGCCCCCAAGCAGGGGCTTCAGAGAGACCTAAGAAAGTGAGCGTCTTGTACTTTTTTTTCTTTGGTGACTCAATGGCTTGGGTGGCTTCATGGACGGACACAGTAAAAGGGCTGGGTGACTTCCAGGGCATCAAATCGGCTCCTCGATTGCTGTTCAGGCCTTGGTCTGACCAATTGGCGGAGCGGTTTCCTCGAGGGCTTAGCAAATATTCCAAAACAGGATCCTCGTATTGAACACCGGCATCGGCTCGGTTGTAGGGTTCGGTGATTTGCATCTGGAATAGGCGTTGGTATTCCAATAAACTGGGTAAATCAACGGTGAATTTGGCTTGAGGTCCCAATGATTCACGAATTGACTGCATGAATACAGGGTCTTGTTCCAATTTCCATTGCAACCAGTGGCAATATTCCAAGGCTTGGGTATGGCTAACTCCGATGATCGGGTATTGAGCATAGGCTGGATGCGTGAAGTAATACTGCTTGTACAGCGTCCATTTCCAAGTCTCCGTTTCGTCTTGAGCGAGGCAATTGGTGTCAGCTTGGCGGTACAACACACTCAAGTATTGGCTGTCTCTGGCAAATAATTGGTATTCGGCGTTGCTGACTTCGTGTGTGCTAGCTAAAAATGCAGCAACGGGAATGTTGTATTCCGCAACCGTAAAAATGCTATCGTATCCATTGGCCATGAAGATATTGACATCTCCCGCTTTCGACCAAACAAATCCATTCAATTGAATGCGGTCGTCTTGTCGGGTGAGGGTAGGGTTTTGCCTGCCTTCAGAGATGCGCAGATAGTATCGTTGGCGGTACTCAGGGTGGGGCGAAGTTTGGCTAAATAAGCTTGCCGATTGTAGCATTAGTGCGAACAACAGATAGCGCATGACGAAGGTTTATTGTGCGAAAGGGGCGTAGAAGGATTCTCGTTTGTTTAGTTTCAAGTCTTGAAGCAAAGCACTCTTAGGCCTTAGGGTAAACGTCCAACTTTTTCTGTAACCGTCAGGAATCCAAGAAAATTCTAGTTGCCAGCAGTGCAGGCTTCGAACCACCGAGAACTGACTCCCAGCCATGCGTTGGTTTTTCAAATCATAACCCGTGTTGTATGCAATTTTCCACTCGGGTGTGATGTTGAGGTCTCCCGACAAGGTTAGGCGGTGATTCCCCAATCGCTGCTGTTCAGAAATGGCCTCGTTGTTGTAGGAAACCAGGTACGTGAAATTCAAAGACCATGGAATGTTAAAATCATAATAATTCCAGGGCTCGCGTTCGATCATGGTCCTTTCGGCTTCTTCAGCTGAAGATGCAGTAAGAGGGTCGCCCAAAACAGGGGTTTGGAAATCACTTGGTTCCTCTTTTGTCGACCCCGTCAGTTTTTTAAACATCTTGGGATCCAATCTCGTGTTGAGGGAGAAGTTGGCATTTCTGAACCGAAGCAATTGGTTTTGATCATTCCAATTCCATTCGTTGATCATGCGGCCATCGCGAAGGGCATAGGGGCTGTAGGAGGCAGAAGCGCCAATTCGAACCTGTTTGAACAGCACCGTATTGAAAGTCAAGCGCAAATCATCGAATTTCAAACTGTCTGCCAAGAAGTT
>JALRLA010000066.1 GCA_023254645.1 Bacteroidia bacterium | reverse complement strand
AGTCTTCGTGCAAACCTTGGTGCGCAATTTCCCAGCTACCGACATTGTTCTCACGGGAAGTCAGGTTCTCATGTCAAGAGATTTGAAACCTCATGACCACGTTCATATTTTGTCCGATCCCCAAGACTTCATAGATCTGTTGGATTCTCGCTGGTCTTAAGGGTTTAGTGCAGGCCGCGGAGAAAGTGGGTCCAAGGGAAATTGTCATTCTATTCGCACCCCTCTTTTTGGCTCCAATACCTCGTGATGTTCACTTCTTCAGGTAGTTCCGATTCGTTGCAAATGAAATTAGCCATGACCGGTGCCAGCCAAGACACCAATGCAGAACCCTTTGATCCTAATCCGTTGAATACATACAAGTGTTCGTGCTCGGGATGCCGACCCAAATAGGGTCGTCTAGAGCCTACGGTGGGGCGCACCGCTCGTTTGTGTTCCAATAAAACAGGGCGAATGCCCAACCATTCCGATACTCGGTTCAATAAATCTTCGGCATCTTGAGCTTCAGGGCTTTGGTTGCGGTCTCCCTTGTGGAAATTGCTGCCCATCAGCCATTCATTCGGAGAGTTTTGAATAGGAACCAACCATTCTTTGCTTTTCCAAATGGCTCGCTTGGCTAAGATCCCTTCTGGAAGTTTCACCCGAAGAATATCGCCGCCCGTAGGGTGCATGGGAAGCCAATTCCAAACAGGGTCATCCATCATTTCAATGCCTTGGCAGTAAACCAGGTACTGAACTTCTTGGCCATTTACTAGGACGAGCGACTCTTTTAACGGATCGGCTTCAAATCGCGACTCAACCAGGCATCCCTTGACTTTGAAATGTTGACGGGTGGCTTTGCAGAAGGCCTGCACGTTCAAGCGGCCCGATTGCCTAACGCTGTGCCCACTTTGGGCTGTGCTGGAGGCAGGCAAATCGTCGCTCAGAGGTCGAATGTAATCTTGGTAAACGCCTTTGCTCGCTTGCTTGTTCCATTCTCGTTCGTGGTCCAGGTGGCGGTGCAGTTGATGGAGGGGAAGGGCCTCCGCGAATGAACTCCCTAAATAGGCTTCCCAGTGCTGGTAATATTCCATCCATCCGGGAAACATCTTTTCCCAATTCCAAGTCATGCGCACTCCTTTGGGAACAATGGGGTTGATCAAGCCTGCTGCAACATCGCTGCTGGACTGACGCTTGTCATCGTGCACCAAAAGGGGGAACCATCCGCGCTTTTCCAGTTCCAGCGCTAAACTGCAGCCCGCTAGGCCGGCTCCAATGATGGCAATATGATCGGGCTTAGGGCTCAATGCTTATTTTAGCGCAAATTACCATGAAATTGCGCATTCTCCTTGTTTCCCTGGTCTTGCTATCGCGAGTCCATGCCCAAAGCTCTCCTGAGTTTACCTTTCAGGTTCAGTGTTTGGGTTCCATGAGTCAAATTGATGGAGATGCGGCGGTGGGATACAGCAAGCCTGGGTTTACCTTGGGTGTCTGGGGAGGCTATGGTCGCTCGGAAAAGCGATGGGATTACAGCTTGGGATTTTCAGAGTTGGGTAGTTTGAGAGGCTTTGATCCCGATAATCCAGGTTTGACTCCTTTCCACATACACGCTCGCCAATTGGAGTTGGGGCTGCATCAAAGTCGAAATTTGGCTCGCTTCGGTCACCCCGAAACTCGGTGGTCGATTGGGGTCGAAGCTACTCGATTGTTGAGAGCCTGGGAATCTCAGGGCTACATGCCGAGGCTTCAAGACGATTACAGGAGTTGGGGGGCCATGGGCTCTTTGAGGGTTCATCACGGCATTCGTGAACACCTGAGCCTCGCGGCATCTTGTGATTACAGTTTGTATTCGGTTGTCAACAACTCTGCTACTCGTTGGGTAGGATGGGGATTGGCCCGTGGGGGGGCTTATTACAACCGGGTGCGTTTGGGTGTGTTGCTTCATCCCTAATCCTTAGATTCGCATCATGAGTTGGAGCCGATTTCTTCTTGTTTTGCTGTGCATTTCTTGCCAATCGCCCAAGGTAGATCATTCCTTTGCGCCCTCTGATGCCTTGGATGTGATGCAAGATCAATTGGGGGCTTGGAATCGAGGAGACATTGACGGCTTCATGGAAGGCTATTGGAAGAGCGATTCCCTTCAATTTCTAACCTCTAGAGGGCTTCGTTTGGGCTGGGAGAAGGTGAGGCAAGGCTATCACAAGAGTTATCCGACCGCAGAAAAAATGGGTCGTTTGACCTTTGACTATGAGCGGGTTGAGTGGGCCGATGATCGCCAAGAAATGCTGTACGTGCTGGGGAAATGGCGGGTAAGAGAAAGCAACGACCCCCTTGATTCTGTACACAGTGGCTGGTTCCATTTGACATTCAAAGGTTTTGAAGATGGTCCTCGAATTGTAGCCGACCATACATGGTAAATCAAGTCATTCAGCGAGCGGCCATGGGTTGGCGACCCTTTCTGTGGCTCTTTCTGTTGCAGTTGGGATTGCATCTTCCACACCTGTTTAAGCCCGCTTCGGGCAATCATGTATGGCGACAGTGCAATAGCTTGGCTTTGGCCAAGAATTTCGCCGACGAGTCGATGGATATACGGTACCCACGAATCGATAAGCGATACGGTAGCGATGGCATTTGTGGCCCTTCTTTTGTGGCTTACGAATACGGATTGGCTGTTCTCTACAAGGTGTTTGGCTTTCACGAAACCTTGTTCCGCGCCTGGAGTTTTTCCTTGTGTTTGGCTGTGCTGCTGGGTTGGTTCGTCTTTTTGACCCGCTTTTTTCCCAAGGATTATGCCCTTCTAGGAGCGGCTTCCTTGTTTGGGTTTCCTGAATTTTATTTTCATTCCATAGGAGCGATTCCGGATCTGTTGGCCCTGGCTGCTGCCATTTGGGGGCTGAATGCCATTGACCGCAACAAATGGTTCCTGGGTGTTTTGTTGCTGACCCTCGCCTCAGCGACCAAGCTGTATTTTTTGCTCGCTTGGGTCTACATAGGGGCACAGTGCTGGAATGAATCTCGCCATCGTGGGCAAAGCCTTATTCTGGGCTCTATCTCTGTTGTGCTAGCAGGGGCCTGGTATGTCTGGGCTTCCCATTTGAATGCCATTCATGGGCTCTGGGAATTCCTCAACGAAACCCGAATGGCCGACTCCCTGATGCAATCTCTTAGGCTATTGGGCCGTGATGTCTTTGTTCAGGCCCCCATTTGGTGGCTGGGGCCATTGATGTACCTCTCTGCTGCCGTCGGATTGTACTACTCAGCGAAACGCAAAAACCTTTTGTTTTTGGCTTTGACTACGGCTGGTCTGGGATTGTACTTCGCTCTTCAGAGACAATTTGAATGGCATGGCTATTACACATTGTTGTTTGTTCCCCTGTGGTCAGCGCTCTCCATGAAGGCTTGGGTGGAGCGAAAGCTAGCCCTGCCTTGGGTAGGAGTTTTGGTATTGGTTTCGATTGCTTGGTCCATCTCCCAAATGGAGCGAAATTTTTATGGAGAAAAGCGCCGAGTATCGACCACTCTGCTGGATGCCTCGACTCGGGATCAACGCGAAGCCTTATCGGCGCTAAAAAAAGTGTGGTTGGTGGGTCCCGATCAAACGGGTTGTG
The DNA here is from genome assembly GCA_023254645.1 of Bacteroidia bacterium. Lineage (GTDB taxonomy): Bacteria > Bacteroidota > Bacteroidia > NS11-12g > UBA955 > JALRLA01. Next base: position 4,456 of record JALRLA010000066.1, on the reverse strand, counting down.
TGAGTTTTTACTACACCGGGGCTAAAGGGTACCCTTGGTACCGACCAGATGAATCACGTGAACTCCTCGGTCCCTTTGCGCATGCCCAGTCGGGTGTGTTTGCTAAGCCTGTAGAAGGGATTGTGACCGATCAACCCGAAGAGGCGCGTCGTCTTGCGCGTGATCTAGGCTGGACCCTGGATAGCTTGGGTGTTGTCGGCGAGTTTGTTTGGTTTGGATTGCAAGTGCATTCAGCCGAATAGGGAACGGCGCAAAAAAAAAGCCCGTCGAAACGGGCTTTTGGAAAATCTTTTGATGGTGATTAGGAACGCTTTTCCTTGATTCGGGCAGCTTTACCAATCTGAGTGCGCAAGTAGAAAATACGTGCACGACGAACTTTACCGCGGCGATTCACTTCTACCTTCTCGATGAAGGGGCTGTTGGTGGGGAAAATGCGTTCTACACCGATGCCGTTTGAAATTTTACGAACGGTAAACGTTTCGTCAATACCAGAGTTACGGCGCTGGATAACGTCGCCTTGGTACTGCTGAATACGCTCTTTATTGCCTTCTTTGATCTTGTAAAATACCGTAACACGGTCTCCAGCTTTGAAGTCGGGAAGATCGGTGCGGATCATTTCGGCAGATAGGCTATTCACTATTGAGTTCATGACTTTAGTTCCAATTTGGGCTGCAAAAATAAGCAATAACCTTTGAAGATGTATGGCATTTTAGGGAATTGTTTCAAAAAATTCCTTTCTGTGTGTAGATTCGGGATATGATCCCCTCTGTACGATTCCGAAATTGGGCTTATGGCTTGAGTATGTTGCCCGCTTCGCTGGTGATTGTTGGCAATTGCAGCGGTTCTGTTTGGGTCTGGATGAATGTGGTCTTTAGCCTGGGTATTTTGGCCTTATTGGAGAGTTGGCTTGGCGATAATGCCAACGATGATCACAGTGAATTTCGCGACACCTTGCCCAAGGTTTTGCTTTGGTCTCACGTGGCCTTGACAGCGGCTATGGTGGTGAGCTTGGGGTATTTGATTCTTTACAACAGTCCATCTTGGGTCGAGTTGACGGGCGCCATCTTGTCTACGGGATTGGCTTGCGGCAGTGGGGCCGTTGTGGTGGCTCATGAGCTCATACACAAGGCCGATAGAGCGTCTAAATGGGCCGGACGTGGGCTTTTGCTTATAGTAGGAAATCCCTATTTCTCGGCGCATCACATTTTGGTTCACCACGTTCATGTGGGAACCCCAGAAGATTGCGTTACAGCCCGCAAAGGAGAAACCCTGTATGAGTACATTCCACGTTCCATCATTGGGCAATACCGCCAGGCGAGAAAAGCCGAAATTTCACTTCAAGAGAAGAAAACGGGAAGGGCCTCATGGCGGCGAAGCCATTTGATTCAGAACGTGATCATCAGTCTTGTGATTTTATCCTTGTTGGTGCTGTTGAAGCCTGTATTCGCCTTGGCTTGGCTGGGTGTTTCGTTCTTGGCGGCGACACTCTTGGAGTATGTCAATTATATTGAACATTACGGCCTAGAACGCCATCATTCAGATAGGGTAGGGCCCTTGCACAGTTGGAATAGCAACCGCAGCATTAGTCGCTTCTTGTTGTTTGATTTAAGTAGGCATGCCGACCACCATATGCATGCGTCAAAGCCTTACCACTGCTTGGAGTCTGGACTTTCGTCTCCCCAACTTCCCGGCGGATATGTGCAACTCTTATACCTAGCCATTCGCCCAACGAAATGGTTCAAAACCGTCGATCCCTTGCTTCCTAATGAGTAGACAGACAGCGCGAGCTTGAAGGCCTTATTAGCACTCATTGGGCGCAATTCACAACGGGTGTTTTTAACTCTAGGGGTTGGACTGTGACTTTAATAGGAATCGAATTGCATTTTCGTATCAAACCTGAACACACAGCATGTCTGCACAAGCCCATAGCACATCCTTGCAAAACCCCAACTGGGGGGCATTGTCTGACTCGGATTTGGTATTAGCCTTCAAGCAGTCGAATCATAAAGAGCCAGCCTTTCGCGAAGTCATTCGGCGGTACCAAAAAGTGGTGTATTACCACGTAAGGCATTTGCTTTTGAGCCATGATGATGCAGATGATGCGGCTCAGAATACCTTCATTCGAATCTGGGAGAACCTGGAAGATTTCAGAGGGGAGTCCCAGCTGAAGTCATGGATTTACCGCATTTCGACCAACGAAGCCTTGAATGTGTTGCGCAAACGCAAGCCAAACATTGATTTTGACGAAGCCCAGCCTGAAATGGCTGATTACCTGTCTGAACCGACGTACATGAATGCGCAGGGAATGGAAAAACAGCTTCAAAAAGCCCTTTGTTACTTGCCTTACAAACAGAAATTGGTTTTTGTACTGCGCTATTTTGAAGACTTGGATTACGAACTCATTGGGGAATTGACCAATACCTCGGTTGGGGCATTAAAGTCCAGTTACCACCACGCTGTTAAAAAGCTGGAGATTTATTTAAAAGTATTGCGTTAAACCTTTCGTCTCATCGATCATCTAAATCAAGAAGCCATGTCCGCATTGGAACAACACAATATAGATTCTCCTTTTAAAGCCGACGAAGGTTACTTCAATGAGTTTTTTAGAAGAGTGCAATCCCGAGTGGGAATTACACCTGAAGATTTGACTCAGGGTTCGTCTCCTGTACAATCCAGTCAGGAAAAGCCGGTTAAGCTCCAATACACGGCTCAATTGAAGGTGGAATTTGGTCAAGCTCGCCCTGCTAAATCTGAAGAGAACACAAGGGTAGAGGAACCCAAGCCAATGAAGAAGATGGGCAAGGAGAATATCGAAAAAATCGAAATTGCCCCTATTCAAGTTGAGCCCAATCCCATCCCAACATGGAGGAATTTTGCAGCAGAATGGTCTCAAGAATCTGAAGAGACGACAGAAACCAATGAACCCGCAACACAGGCTATTTCGTCTCCCATTGCTCAAGAAGTTGAGCCTATCGAAGCTAAAAAATCTCCTGAGGTTCAACCCGTATCGACATTTGAGCCTGCGCCCATGTCTGTCATTCCCAATGAGCAAGAATTGGCTCGTTTGAAATCAGAATTGGAACAGCAGGAACAATACAGCCGTGTAGAAACCCAATCAGCCCCAACGCTACAACCCGCTTTTGCACCCATTACGGGTTCCAATCGCTCCCAGATTTTGATGAATTCACTGGGTGCTGTGGCATCGCTAGTTGCCATATTCGCCGCATATTTCATCTGGCAAGGCATTCAGCGCCCTGTGACCATCGATGAGTATGTCGATACCTCATTGGCCAGTCGGGGCATTGGCCCGGTGGCTACGCCGGTAGCACAAGCTGTGGCGGCTGAGGTTTCTGTTTCTGCTGCTTTGGTGAATGCCATACTGGAAGAAGAATCCATGGTAGATAGAGGAAAGCCCAGCAATGTGATCAGCATAAAAGGCCTTTCTACGAAAGGTCAACGCGCGGCCAAAGCCCTAGAGTCTTATGATTTGTGCGTATTTGATGATCCCAATCCATTCTTTGAAGAATCCATTTTTTAACATGAAACGATTCCTGCTTCTCAGTTATTTGTTCTTGATTGCCCCCATGGTTATGGCTCAGCCTGATTTGGACGAGACTGCTGAAATGGTTCAAGAACTTCAGGATTTCAGACGCCATGAATTCACCCAGCGTTTGTCGCTCACGCCTTCTGAGGCAGAAGCCTTTTTCCCCATTTACGATCAATCACAATTGGAATTGAGACAAGCCAGAATGCAGTTTCGCAAAAAATGGGGGCATCGCGAATTGGGTACCTTGACCGAAGAAGAGGCCAAGGCCTATTATGCTGATGCAGTGGCCGTCAAACAGAAAGAGGTTGACATCCATGCCGCCTACACGCCCAAATTGGTTCCCATCATTGGGTACAAGCGAGTGATACTATTGCCGCAAACCGAGCGCGATGTGAGGGCTCAATTGCTAAAAAAAGCAAGAGGCATGGAGCTGTCTCCTGGTCCTGAAGGCCGCCCACCTCGGGGGCAATAGGCCTTATATTTGCTTCAACATGCATGAGCAGAACATTGCCATTGTAGGAGCAGGTATAACAGGAATATCCATCGCCCGAGCCTGTTACGAGGCGGGGATTTCATACGACTGGTATGAAAAAGAATCCGAACCGGGTGGCTTGCTCCGAACCGATGTTGTCGACGGTTTTGCCCTTGATCATGGATTCCAAGTCCTGCAATCAGGCTATAGTGAATTGGCTGAGATGTATGCCACTCAACCTTTTCAATCCTATAAGCGATACGCCAATGGTGCTTGGATCATCAAAAAGGGATCGCGCAGTTTGCTGAGCCATCCCAAAGAAGGTCTGGTGCCCACTTTGAAAACCTTGTTCAACCAAGACATCAGCCTGGGCGATAAGGTCAAAATCGTTCTGCTTCAGCAATTTGTTTCGGGTAAATCAGACGCAGAATTGATGG
>JALRLA010000416.1 GCA_023254645.1 Bacteroidia bacterium | reverse complement strand
AATGAGAACCCCATACAAGGATCCTTCATCATCGAAGAATTGACCGATTTGGTGGAAGAGGCTGTTTTGACCGAGTTTGATCGCATCACCGAACGCGGTGGTGTTTTGGGTGCCATGGAAACCATGTACCAGCGCGGCAAGATTCAAGAGGAAAGTCTCTACTACGAAACCTTGAAGCACACCGGTGAATACCCTATTGTAGGTGTCAATACCTTCTTGAACTCCAAGGGATCACCCACTTTGGTGCCAGGTGAAGTCATTCGCTCAACCGAAGAAGAGAAGCAGCAGCAGATCCAAACCATTCAAGACTTGCATGCATATTACGCTGATCGTTCTTCGGAGCATTTGCATCGCTTGCAAGTAGCGGCCATTGCTCAGCAGAATTTGTTTGAGGAATTGATGGAGGCTTGCAAGTATTGCAGTTTGGGTCAAATTACCGAATCCCTGTTCTCTGTCGGTGGTCAGTACCGCCGAAACATGTAATGGCAAGATCACGCTATGCGCCAACGCCAAGCGGCTATTTGCACGCTGGGAATTTGGCCAACTTTGAGCGCGTTCGCCTCTGGATGGACGAGCTGCAAGGCGAAGTACTGCTGCGCATCGACGACATGGATGGCCCGCGGGCTAGACCCGATTACGTCGAGCGCATTTTTGTAGACCTCGAACAGGCTGAGTTGACTTGGGAGTTGGGGCCTCGCAGCCCCGATGAGCATCTGTCGAAATTTTCTCAACGACTTCGACTCAGCGATTACAAACAAGCCCTCTTGGATTGGGGTGGGTCTGGACTTTTGTACCTGTGTTCTTGTTCCCGTAAAGAAAAGGTATGTGAGTGCCGAAATACATTGCTCAGCAAAGAAGATTTGCCGGTTTCATTGGAGGTGTTGGAAGCTGGTGCCGCTCAGCGCAAGTATGCCTTGAAAATCAAAGTCGACGATTCTGTCGAAATAGTTTGGAAAGACAAAGAAATGGGTTTGGTCTGTTTGGATTTATCGAAAGAATTGGGCGACTTTGTCATTTGGCGCAAG
>JALRLA010000407.1 GCA_023254645.1 Bacteroidia bacterium | reverse complement strand
GGAATTTACCGGCTTCACCATCTTTGGCGAAACTTGGGTTATGAGCACCGCCCAACAATCGACTTATTGCCAAAGCAGAGTGCAGGGTTATGAGACCAATAGTTTGCCTGGGGTCACCGATTTTGCCCTGGCCTTTTCCATTCACGAAGCTTGCACCGAGGCCACGAATTGGAATTCAGGCCTTTCGCGCGTTTACCAAACCTTGAGCGAAGATTTCCTCTATTCGAATGCTCAGGCCCATTGCACCTTTGTTGACAATCACGACATGGCTCGTTTTTGGAGTGTCGTCAACGAAGACTTCGCCGCCTGGAAACGCGGAATTTCCATTCTGATGACGACCCGCGGCATGCCCTGTTTATACTACGGCACCGAAATCCTCATGCCTGGCAAAGACGGAAATGGCGATGCCTATTACCGCTTCGATTTCCCCGGCGGATGGGCCTCTGACTCGCTAAATAAATTTGACGCTTCAGGTCGAAGCCCTCAAGAAAAAGAAGCCTTTACCTATCTGCAAACCTTGAATCGCTACCGTTTGAACAACCCCTTGTTCGATAATGGCCGATTTACGCAATTCAGTTGTGACCAAAATGTCTATGCCGCAGCTTGGGCACTGGACCAGCATCCTGGGCTTTTGAACATTTGTTCAGGAGACTCCCAAGAACAAACGGTGAATTGGAAGCGTTACCAATCGGTCACAGGAGAGTATTCCCGCTGGAGAAATATCCACACAGGAGAGTCCGGCCTCATTGGCGGAAACATTGTCGTTCATAGCCAAGAGACTTTGACTTTAGAATTACTGCCTTAAGCTTCTACGGCAATCAATCGCTTGAATTGATCCAAGCGATCCTTCATGGCCTCGCGTGTTACCTGAGCCAAGGCTTCTGTGCCGAATTTTTCGACGCAGAAAGAGGCCAAGCAAGAGCCATACACAATGGCCGTCTTCATGGCTTCAAAATCAGTGCGGCCTGTTGAAGCGAGGTAACCCACGAATCCGCCGGCGAACGTATCTCCTGCACCAGTGGGATCAAACACCTCTTCTAGGGGCAATGCGGGACAGAAGAATACCTCGTCATTTTGGAACAACAGAGCCCCGTGCTCACCCTTCTTGATGATGACCGTATGAGGACCCATGGCATGGATCAGGCGGGCGGCTTTGCGCAAACTGTATTCACCAGACAATTGACGAGCTTCTTCATCATTGATGGTCAGCACATCGACTTTGGCAATCACCTCTTTCAATTCGGGCATGGCTATGTCCATCCAAAAATTCATGGTATCCATGACCACCAGCTTGGGCTTTTTGGTCAGGCGATTCAAAGTGGTCAACTGCACCTGCGGTGACAAATTGCCCAACATCACATAATCGGGCTCCTTCCAATCATCGGGAATAATGGGATCGAAGGTACCCAATACGTTGAGCTCGGTCACCAAGGTATCACGAGAGTTCATGTCCATGTGGTACTTGCCGCTCCAGAAAAAAGACTTCTCCCCTTTTTTGACTTGCAGACCTTGGGTATCCACCCCACGACGATTCAGCTCGGCAATGAAATCCATTTCAAAGTCTTCGCCCACCACAGCTACCAAGCCATTTTTGGCATTTAGCAAACTGCTAGCCAAAGAGATGAAAGAGGCCGCACCGCCGACAATTTTTCCCGTCTGGCCGAAGGGAGTTTCGATGGCATCGAACGCTACAGAACCAATGATCAACAAGCTCATGAAATATTTTTAAAAATTTCTTACAAAGGTATTGAACACATTCGGCAATTGGGTTATTTTTGCCATCCCTTTTAGGGAACACTCCTCGATAGCTCAGCTGGTTAGAGCGAGCGGCTGTTAACCGCTAGGTCGTTGGTTCGAGCCCAACTCGGGGAGCAAAGAAGCCACCATCAGGTGGCTTTTTTTATGCCTTAGATTTCTTACCCCTGCTACGGCTCAATAAACCACCAGGACCGGCACTTGGCAGTGGGCTTCTACCCATTTCAAGTCAAATTCCTCCAACTCCCGTCGCTCCCCTTTGTAAATAAAGTACGACCGAGGACCTGAAGGCCCAATGACGGGCATGGAATCGACAATTTTCTGTTCGGGACAATCCTGAATGAGCTTGCTTTCTTTTGAACAAGCGCACAGGCCCAAAAGTGCCAAAGCTAACAGAAATCTCATGACTCAAAAATACACGCTTTATCCATGGCATGGCGCCATTGGTCTTTTAAATCGTTGGAATTCCATTCAAGACTCTATTTTTGAGAGTGATGACAATCCTAGAGCTCGACTCGGTGTCCAAAACGTATGGAAGCCAAGTAGTTTCAAAAGAAATATCCATGCGCATTGAACCCGGGACTATTCACGGTTTGCTCGGGCCCAACGGTGCAGGAAAAACCACCTTGTTGCGCATGATGGCCACCATCACCAAACCCGATTCGGGCCACATATGCTTTCTGGGCGAACCACTAGTTGATGTTCACGCCCATCAAATGGGGTACATGCCCGAAGAACGAGGATTGTACAAACGCATGAGCGTAGTAGACCAATTGCTGTTCTTCGCCGAAATCAGAGGCCTGAGCCGTTCAGAGGCGCAGGGAGAAATTCGCCAGTGGATGCATCGTCTACAAATGACCGATTGGATCAACTCCTCCTCTACCCAAGGGATTAAAAACCGAGTCAAGCAGAGCAAAAAACTAGAAGAATTGTCAAAGGGAATGGCCCAAAAGCTTCAATTCCTGTGCACCATCATACACAAGCCCAAGCTCTTGATTTTGGACGAACCCTTTAGCGGATTTGATCCTGTCAATGCAGATTTGATTAGAGACATCATATTGGATTTAAAAAATCAAGGGACAGCCGTTGTCTTTTCTACTCATCGCATGGACAACATTGAGTCCTTGTGTGACGACATTACCCTCATCAACCAAGGCGCACCCTTGTTCCAGGGAAAAACCATGGAGGTGCGTCGAAGCCAATTTGCAGGGCATTACGATTTGGCCATTGATGAAGACCAAGTAGAACCCGAAGCACCCCAACGCTGGCTCCAACATTCTCGTTTGGTCAGAGCTTTCAAAAACCCTGAAGGCAACTGGGTGCACCGTTTCCAATGCGATGCTGAATTTTCCTCTCAACACTTATTGAAACTAGGCTCTGAAGCCGGCAGAATTGTTCATTTTGCCGAGCACATACCTAGCATCCACGACATTTTTGTTCAATCTGTTCAATCCCAAAACCATGAATAAAATAGGCATCATCTTCCGCCGCGAATACCTGAGCCGAATTCGAAACAAGTCCTTCATTGTGATGACCTTGATCGGTCCATTTTTGTTGGCTTTGTTTTACGGTGGCATGATTTGGGTAGGCACAGAGGCCGTCAATAGCACCGAAGACGGCGGGCCAAAAAAAGTGACCATCACGGGCCAGTATCCAGGGCTAACATCGGTGGGCCCTTCTGAATCATTCGCTTTCCAAAACACGGGCAATGACTTAGAATCGACTAAGGCTCTACTAAACGAGGGCTCGATTGATGTCATACTGGATATCCAAGATCTGGGCCAAGGAAGCTTGGACTCTGTAACGGCATACAGTACTCAATCCTTATCCCTTCGACAAGAAAGAGAACTGCGTTCCCATTTGGAGCTTCAGCTTCACCGAAACCAATTGCAATCGATGGGTCTGGATCCCCTCGCCTTAGACAGTCTGCGACAAGGGGTCGAACTTCATTGCCAAACCCTATCTGATACGGGCGATGCCCAGAACTCGGCAACCACCCTAAAAAGTGGGGTCGGCTTTGTGATGGCCTTCCTGATCTACCTGTTCATATTTCTTTATGGCAGCATGGTCATGCGCGGCGCCTTAGAGGAGAAAACCAACCGAATCGTAGAGGTCATCATCAGCTCCGTTCGACCCTTCGAACTCATGATGGGAAAAATCTTGGGGGTGGCAGCCGTAGGTCTCACTCAGTTCCTGGTATGGATTGCCATGGGAGCCGGCCTTATTACGGGCCTCAGCCGCTTTTTTGGACCTCAGATGCAACAAGGGCTACAGAATACCCAATCGATGCAAGGATCGGGTTCTCAGGCCTTGCAAACCAGCATCAGCTTGTGGGACCAATTCCACAGTTTGCCCTTTGGTAAAATCATCTTCGTATTTGTGCTATTCTTCCTGGGAGGATACCTCTTGTATTCTTCTTTATTTGCCGCCATCGGGGCAGCGGCTAGCCAAGACACAGACGTACAGTCCTTCATGCTGCCGGTTTCTCTGCCCTTGGTTTTCGGATTGCTCATTGCCCAAGCCAGCGTTATTCAAGCGCCTCACGGCAGTCTAGCGACTTGGTTCTCGTACATACCCTTGACGAGTCCCATTGTTATGGTCGTTCGAAGTCCCTTTGATGTTTCGTGGCTGGAAATTGCAGGCAGTGCGATTTTGCTCTACTCCACCTTCATCGCCATGGTTTACCTGGCGGCCAAAATTTACCGAATCGGCCTATTGAAGTACGGGAAAAAGCCTACTTGGAAGGATTTGTATCTGTGGATACGCCAATCCAATTAAAACAGGTTGAATTGACCTTTGCCGTCGTCTGAACTGTTTGGCTTGGTCTCTTTGGCGGGAGTTGAGGCGACTTTTGGCTCGGCCACAGGAGCAGGCTCAGGTGCCTGATTCAAATCTGATTCATTGACGTCTGAGGGCTCTGGCTCATCAGCCTCCACGCTGGGCTCATCTTCAACTTTCTCCCATTCCCCAACTCGCTCGCTCTTGAGCACAACCTTCTTCACCTTTTCTTGGCTCAATCGGTTGCCTTGGGTTCTCCACCCTTTGACATCCATGAATTCAGCCAAATCCAGGGTCTCCTTTTTCACTTCCCCTTTTTTCAATTCCGTACTCAGTTCCACCAATGCAGGCTGAGCCGTACTCAACAACATCAGTTTGGAACCCTTATCCTCAGAAATGAAAATGAATCGCTTGCCCAAAGTGCTGGTCTCTATCAAGAAACGCTTCACATATTCCCGCTTGGAACTGCCATCTACATAGATACACTGAATGGCTTGATCAGCATGAAACTTTTGAATGGAATAGACTTCTGCCGGATCAAAGCGGTTCGTCAATTCATAGTTATTCAATTCGTAACTGCCTTCGTTGTAGAAAACGATGATGCGTTCGTCGTTTTGAAAATCGCCCAAGTAACGACCTTTCTCGTCTCCGTTCAATCGACCGGTGATCTCGTCCCACCAAACTTTTACTCCGCCTAAGGTAGAGCCGCCCTTTTCCTTCAAGTCAATGCGCTTGATTTTGTATTTGGTCAACTGATTACCGGCCGCCCCACGGCCTTTGATGGCCAGTTTGGAGAAATCGTATTCAAAGCTCTTGACACGAGCTCCGGCCATGGCTGAAAGGTGAACGGTTACCAATTCGGCTTCTCCGTTTGAATTGGCACTAAAATACAAAACCTGACTTTGGGCATGACCGTTGGTCACATCGTATTCGCGCTCCCGAACCAAACCGGTAGCATTGAATCGCTTGACCATGGCTCGTTTTGCAGCCCCATCCCAATACACCACATTGTAGGTTGTGCGCTCATCACCTTTGCGCCAGATATCCACGTGAATGATTTCCTTTCCAAAGAAGTATTTGTCTTGAACCTTGGCTATCGAATATTTGCCGTCTTTTCTAAAGGCTATGATGTCGTCAATGTCTGAGCATTCACCGATGTAGGTTTCTTTCTTCAAACTAGTACCGACAAATCCCTCTTCGAAATTGGCATATAGCTTCTGGTTGGCCACGGCCACAATATTGGCTTCAATGGTATCGAAGACACGGATATCGGTTTTGCGTTCACGCCCTTTGCCGTATTTCTTGAGTAGCTTCTCGAAATAGGCGATGGCATAATCGGTCAAGTTTTCTAGGTGATGCTTGACATGAGCAATATCGTCTTCTAGGCCCAAGATGTATTCTTCGGCTTTGAAGGAATCGAATTTGGAAATACGCTTAATCTTGATCTCCGTCAAACGAACGATATCCTCTTCTGTTACCTCTCGGCGCAGTCGGCTCTTGTGCGGCTCCAAACCTTCATCGATGGCCATCAAAACGGCCTCCCAGGTTTCGCACTCTTCGATGTCGCGGTAAATGCGGTTCTCGATAAAGATGCGCTCCAATGAAGAAAAGTGCCATT
>JALRLA010000386.1 GCA_023254645.1 Bacteroidia bacterium | reverse complement strand
GCAAATACCCATCGACGAATAATGTCCGACACCCATAGTTTGCAAATTCATCAGCCAGCCAGCAGTCAATACCAACAAGGGAATCAGACAAGATACAAACAGTGATTTCCAAACTTGCCTAGACCCTGGCAGCCAGAGTATAGCCAGAGCATTGAAGGGAATCAACAAAATAAAGACGGGTTTCATTGCGAGCAATGCAGCCGCATGAATGGACATACTTAGACTCTTGGACGAAACAATGGCCTTCAGCCAGCCAACCAGTAGAAGCAAACACCACAATTCCGGCATGGGAACTACGGCGTAAATCCAGGTCAAGGGATGAAGCATGAAAAATACCGTTGCCCAATCAGCCGCTCTCTTGTAAGAACTCATTTGGCGAACCCAGCGTCTAGTGTTTAGCATAAGCCACAGTGTCGCTACTCCAGAAACCAGGGCATAGAAGGGCCCAAGTGCCATCAGAATCAATCCAAACGCGGGCGTACGGCGCGATTCTTCTAAGATTCTATCACCCGCCAGAGGATTCCATCCTTGAAACAAAGACTCAGCCTTTCTTACATATTCTCCCGTATCAACCCAAGAGCGTTGGGCCCAAATCTGATAGGCTACTGCCAAAACGAGAAAAAGCAAAAACAACTGGCCCGATCGCTGGGATCGGAACAACTGCCACTCCTGTTTCAAATTGGCTAGGCCACTGAAAACCACCATAGGTAAACGCTCATTGAGGCGGCAAAAAACCAAATTCCTGCTCGAATACTAAAATCAGGTATGACCCAAACCAAAACACAAAGAAGGGCCATAACAAGGGCCATTCCCCAAACCTCTACCAGAGGTGTCAGCGTCCATGCGCTAGCCTCAAATCGCTCAGAATAAGAGGGATGTCTTTCATCCAAAAAACCTCTGATACGCCCCCTACACTGGGTGGAATACAGACAAATGGAATCCCGGTCTTGAATGCGAAAATAAGAGGCAGAGTCAATGGCAATCCAAGAAGATTGTTCGGGAGTACCGCATACAATTCCATAGGAAATCTCTCCATTTGAAGACATTTCGGCCTGATGCAACAGTACCTTGTCCATTCGAGCTTGGTATCCACCCCATTCGTCCCAAAAGATGAGACCGGCCAAGGTCAACAAGGCAAGGCTACTGAGTTTGCACCAAAGTAAAATTTTTGATTCCAAGGGCAGCAAATTACAACCCTTCAGACGCTTATCAAACCTCGCGGTCTAGGTCCCACTGCTCCAGGTAGTCGGCCACTCGGCGAACAAACATTCCGCCCAAGGCACCGTCTACTACTCGGTGGTCATAGCTGTGACTCAGGTACATCATGTGACGAATGGCAATCACATCACCGTATTCGGTTTCCATGACTGCTGGTTTTTTGCGAATGGCACCCACGGCCATGATGGCCACCTGAGGCTGATTGATCACAGGAGTACCAAATACATTGCCAA
>JALRLA010000240.1 GCA_023254645.1 Bacteroidia bacterium | reverse complement strand
GTAGCCAAGCGTTACTTGAGCGACGAAAACTGGGAACAGGCCGAGGTGGAAAATGAAATTTTGCCCAGCAAGTGGGACGAGCAAATCATGGCCGTTAACAAGGACCACGCCCGTGTTTTGGACTTGCGCATCAATCCTTTTAACGACAATCACGCGGCGCCATGGCACCGCAACGTCGGCGGATACCATCCGGCGAAACTATCCCGCTACCAAGATTTGATTTCATACGGCTTGACACCCAACGGGGGCCAAATGAGCTACGAATTCCTCATGCAAAACCCCACCATGGATATGTTGAATTGCCGCTACATTCTCTCTCGAGACGAAAGCCGTTCAGGCGAACAAATCATTGAGCGTCCCACTGCCTTTGGTCCGGCTTGGTTTGTATCATCGATCAAAGAAGTATCTACCGCAAAAGAGGCCATGCAGACCCTGCTTTCCAGCAACCTACGGGAGGTGGCCATCGTAGAAAGTTCGGAGTCGGCAAAACCCAAAGCCCAGCAATGGAGCTCAGATTCTTCAACCACGGTGACTCAGACGTCGTATGACATGGGAAAGCAAGAGTACCAGTCGAACAATTCGGCGGCAGGGTTGCTGGTCTTTAGCGAACTCTACTACAATGAATCAGTAGGACATTGGGAGGTGAGAATTGACGATCAAGCGGCCACGGCTCTTCGCGCTAACTACATGCTTCGCGCTGTGGAAGTGCCAGCTGGCCAGCATAAAATTACTTGGACCTATGTGGCTGCTGATCGCGGAACCCTTTACGCTACGGAATTGGCTAGCTCAGCATTGATCGTTCTATTGGTGCTGGGTCTCTTGTACAAGTCGGCCACGGCTCCCGAAGAAGAAACGGTTTAAGCCCATGCGGCTCTCGATTGTCAGCATCAATTACAACAACCTGCGCGGCTTGAAAGCCACGGCAGAATCGGTTTGGGCCCAAACGGCCCGCTCTGACTTCGAGTGGTTGCTGATTGATGGGGGCAGCAACGACGGGGCTAAGGAATGGATGAGTGAACAATCTGATCGCATTGACGCGGCAGTTTCTGAACCTGATAAAGGCTTGTACGATGCCATGAACAAAGGCCTCGCCTTGGCCCGCGGCGAGTACATCTGGTTCTTGAATAGCGGGGATCGCATACACGATTCACAAGTCGTAGAGC
>JALRLA010000111.1 GCA_023254645.1 Bacteroidia bacterium | reverse complement strand
CGGTCATAGCGAATGTCCTTATGGGGCCACCAGCATTCAGATCCATGCTCCCAGTGGCTTGTACGTGCTCACAGTTAGCGGCAATGGCCAGCGATTCAGCCAACAAATCGTCGTCAATAGACCTTGATATTGGCAAAGTTTCCTTGCATTCAATAGGAAACCTTTTCCCATTTGAATAACAAGGGTTATTTTCGCGCCCCTATTTCCTCTCTAAGAGAATTGATTTTATGAATAATACCATTCTTTATCTGATCCCCGCCCTCGGCGTTTTGGGCCTCATTGTGATGGCCATCAAAAGCGCATGGGTTGGCAAACAAGACGCAGGCGATGAAAAAATGCAAAACCTCGCCTCTAAAATTGCCAAAGGCGCTATGGCTTTCCTGCGCGCCGAGTGGAAAGTGTTGAGTTACTTCGCTGTTGTAGGAGCCGTATTGTTGGCCTACAGCGGTACCATCACCGAAGTCAATGGCCGCGCCATTCACTCCCACTGGTTGATTGCTGTCGCCTTCTTGATTGGCGCATTCTTCTCAGCCACTGCGGGTTACTTCGGCATGAACATCGCCACCAAAGCGAACGTTCGCACGACTCAAGCCGCTAAAACAAGCTTGCCAAATGCCTTGCGCGTATCCTTCAACGGAGGTACTGTCATGGGCTTGGGTGTAGCCGGTTTGGCCGTGTTGGGTCTGGGCGGCTTGTTCATCGTCTTCTACCAAATGTTTGGTGAAGGCATGGGCGCCGAAGGTATGGAGCGTACCATTGAGGTATTGACCGGTTTCTCTTTGGGAGCTGAGTCTATTGCCTTGTTCGCCCGTGTGGGTGGTGGTATCTACACCAAAGCCGCTGACGTTGGAGCTGACTTGGTAGGTAAAGTTGAAGCAGGCATCCCTGAAGATGATCCACGCAACCCCGCTACCATCGCCGATAACGTAGGTGACAACGTAGGTGACGTGGCCGGTATGGGTGCCGACTTGTTCGGTTCTTATGTAGCGACCATTTTGGCTACCATGGTATTGGGCCGCGAAATCTCTGTTGAAGATAATTTCGGAGGCTTGTCTCCCATCTTGCTCCCTATGTTGATCGCTGGTTTGGGTATCGTATTCTCAATCATCGGCACTTGGTTTGTGCGCATCAAAGGCGAAGACGGAAACGTGCAAAACGCTTTGAACATGGGCAACTGGTCTTCGATCGTTTTGACCGGTATTTCTTGCTACTTCATCGTTGACTGGATGCTTCCTGAAAGCATGACTTTGCGCGGTGTTACCTTCACCTCTGGTCAGGTATATGGCGCTATCGTCGTAGGTTTGGTTGTTGGTGCTTTGATGAGCATCGTAACCGAATACTACACGGCCATGGGCAAGCGCCCC
>JALRLA010000076.1 GCA_023254645.1 Bacteroidia bacterium | reverse complement strand
GAAGAGCCAATGGTTGCCATTGACGGCCCCTCAACAAGAAGCCTTTACACAGGTCATTTGGATCTGCCAAGGGGTGATTTGGTGGTGCTTCATCGTGGGGGAATTGACGGGGAACAATTCGCAAGTAGACAAGTTGTGGAGCATAGTACCGGCCGTTTATGCCTGGTTTTTGGTGTACAAAGCGGCTCCAGACCCGCTGTGTCAGGGTTGGGATAGAATGGCTTTGGTGGCCAGTTTGGTGTCCTTGTGGGCTCTGCGCTTGACCTATAATTTTTACCGCCGGGGGGGATATTCCTTGTTGCCATGGAAAGGGGAGGAGGATTATCGCTGGGCCGTTTTGAGAGCCAAAGCCCCCTTGAACCGAACTTGGGTTTGGACGCTGTTCAATATGCTGTTTATTTGTTTCTACCAAAATGCCTTGATTTTGCTTTTTACCTTGCCTGTTTTGGCCATTTGGCAGGCTGAATTGGGCGCTTTGACCTGGATCGATGGAGCCTTGGCATTGCTGTTCCTGGGATTGTTATTGCTTGAATTTGTGGCCGACCAACAGCAATACGATTACCAAACGGAAAAATACAGGCGTAAAGCTGCAGGAGAAGCGTTGACCGATGGTTTTGAAAAGGGTTTTGTTCATCAGGGATTGTGGCGTTTGATGCGGCACCCAAATTACGCAGCTGAGCAAGCGATTTGGATCGTGGTATACCTGTTTTCGGCGTATGCCGGGGGGGCTTGGTTGAACTGGAGCATTGCGGGCTGTGTTTTGTTGATCGGATTGTTCAAGGGTAGTTCTGATTTTAGCGAGGGCATCAGTGCGGAGAAATACCCGGCCTATGCCGAATACCAGAAGAAGACGGGCCGTTTTCTGCCGCGTCTAAGCTTTGGAAGCAAAGCTTAGACAGGATTCTGAGGCTTGTTTTCCATTCCATTTCGGTACTATCTTTACGCTTCCATGACGAAGACGCGCACCATAGGATTCGCCAACAATGGCAACGAATTCTTTGCCGAATTGAGAAAGGAAGTAGAGGCCTATTTTCAGGCTAAAAACATCAGCAAATTTGGCAATTTGACACTCTGGAGTAAAACCGCATTTGTGTTGATTGCGGTTCCTCTGTGCTATGGCGTTGCCCTTTTTGCGGGAGTCCCTCTGTGGGCTACCATGTTGTTATTTCTTGCCATAGGGGTGTTGCATGCCTTCATGGGCTTCAACGTGATGCACGATGCCTGTCATGGTTCATATTCGAGCAAACCCTGGGTGAACAAATTGATGAGCCACAGCATGCATTTGCTGGGAAGCGATGCCCACATTTGGAAGTTTAAGCACAACGTGTTGCACCATACTTGGACCAATATTGATGGCATTGACGATGACATCGCCAAAAGCCCTGTGTTACGCCATTGCGAATCTCAACCCTTCAAGTCCGCCCATAAGTTTCAGCACTGGTATATGTTTGGTTTGTATGGCATCTCCACCATTTGGTGGATGTTTGGCAACGATATGATCAAATATTTTAAAGGCGAGGTTAACGAGCGAGTCATGCCCAAAATGGGCACCTACGAACACCTCTTGTTCTGGGTAACGAAAATTACCTATGCCTTGGTCTATATCGCCGTTCCGGTTTATGTGTTGGGATGGTTCTGGGGCATCATGAGTTTTGTCATTTTGCACGTGGCCTTGGGTATTTTGTTGTCAGTTGTGTTCCAATTGGCCCATGCCGTAGAGCATTGCCATTTTGATGATTTGGAGGCCATCGAGCCTGATCAAACCAAGATGCCGAATGAATGGGCTGTGCACCAGATGATGACCACTTCAAACTTTAGTACCCAATCGGCTTTCGCCAAGTGGTTCACTGGAGGGTTGAATTTCCAGGTCGAGCACCATTTGTTCCCTCAGATTTCTCACGTGCACTATCCTAAAATCAACGAAATTCTTCGTCGGGTGGCTGAAAAATATGGGGTAGAGTACAAAGAATATCCCAAGTTTGGCCAAGCCGTTGCTAGCCACATTCGTTGGATGAAGTCCATGGGTCAGCCCCAATTGGCCTAATCCTTTCGTCCAAATCGATCCAGTACCTGCTGGAAAAAGGTAAGCTCTCCTAATATTCCCACTATAAATACCAAAGCGCTGACAGCGCCGAATACCTGCGTGGGGTAGAATCTTGAAAAGGCGAACAAGCCGAAACCGAGGCTAAGCAAAATGGCCGAATCCAACATGGAGTGCTCCAGCCCACCCAGAGGTTCCTTGAGGATCATGCGGCGGTACAATACGTGAACGGTATCGTCGTCCAATAAGCCCAAACAGACAACGGCCGTGATGGCAGTAATCAGATTGAGGTCTACGCCCAAAAGGGTGAAGGCCCAAACAGCCGCACTCAAGGGCAAGAGGTTCGGTATGAGGCCGATAAGGGCTTGTTTCCAGCTTCGAGTTAGAAGCCACAGAATGAAAATGATGGCCAAGCCCGATGTGCTTAAGCTCTTGAAAAGGGAACGGGCCAAATCTTGATTGATGTATTCGTAGAGCAACACGCCGCTGTGAGTGTAAGCAGGGAAGTCTAGGCTCTTGAGCTGCGATTGAAAGGCTGAATCGCGAACAAAGGCCAAGAGTTGTTCGGTTGACTCAAACTTGAAATCGGCTTTGTACACCTGTTGCTCTTGGCTGTAGTAGGGAGAGGCGGGGCTGCTGAGGTTCAGCTCGGGCAGGGGTATGGGCAGTCCTTCTTGCCATTCGTTTTGTTGCATGGGCAATTCGGCGCTGACCAGGCCATCTTTTCCTTTCCATTGCTCGCAGAATGATTGGCAAATCTCCAGGAATTTTGGCTTCTCTTGGGGGTTTTCCATCCAGATGCTCAAGGATTTCTGGGATTGGAATTGGCGATTGAAATGATCGTGGGCTTTTGTGATGGCTTCCCCTCTGGGGTAAAAGGCTTCGGGGTCGGAATGAAAGTGCAAAGAGGGCATGAGCAAGAGAGCACCGACTCCTAACAGAGCAAATCCCCATGTCCAACTGCGTTTTTGGATTTGAAAGTGTTGCAGTGTGGCGCGCAGAACTTTAGGTGCCGGACTGTTGATCTGGCTGTTTTTCATCCACAGGGGGGCCAGGAGAAAGCTCAAGGCGAATTCAGCCATCAAGGCGGTTCCCGTGATCAAGCCGAGGTGTTGGATGTTTGCGGTTTCGCTCCAAAAGAAGCTGAAAAAAGCGGCCGCTGAAGTTAAACTGCTGAACAGGGATGGAATGGCCAAGCGCAGCAAGGATGAGGGTTGGCTGCCTTCGTGTTGCAAGGCTCCGAGAAAGTGCACCGAGTCGCACAAGCTGAGCACCAATACCACGGGCAGCGCGAGGGCGGTTATGACATTGAT
>JALRLA010000048.1 GCA_023254645.1 Bacteroidia bacterium | reverse complement strand
GAGAGAGGAATTTAAACAATATCCATTGGCAGCCCTTCTGGAAGGTGAGAAAGTGAAGAATGATTTGTTCATTTTTGAACATGACTTGTGGGAATATTAATTCATTTCAAAGCATTGAAAAAGGGGGGCCTTGCCTCCCTTTTTTTATTGTTGATTTCGACTGATGTCTGTTTGTTACTGCTAAAAAAAGAACTAAATTTGCCGTTCGTTTGAGTGACTATGTCCTTTGATCGTGATAAGTTGGTTGTCGAGTTTGTGAAACTCAAAGAAGGGCAACATCAATTTTCACATTCCTTGGACCTATCGTTCTTTGAGTTATTTGATTACAGCGAGATACTCAATGCAGAGTTGGAGTTGAAAGTGAACCTGGAAAAGTCCAGCAATTGGATTCATGTCCAGTTTGAGGTTACTGGGACTTTGCAACAACACTGCGGTCGCTGTTTGGAGCCCATTGATTTTCCTGTTCATGGTCAATACAAGTTGATTTATCGTTTGAACAGCGAAGAGGAAAGTGAGCAGCGTCAATTTGAGGATGACGGAGTGGAATTGGTATACCTTTTACCTTCTGCCATCAACTTTGATCTTTCACAAACGGTATTTGAAACAGCCTGTTTCAGTTTGCCCATGTTGAAAAACTGCGACAACTTGGAGAACAAACCTTGCAATGATCAAATGATTCAGAAACTCGACGAGCTGAACAGCAAGAACAACGAAGAAACTTCCGTCGATCCACGATGGGATAAATTGAAAGACCTAATAAAAAAATAAAGGAACATGGCACATCCTAAGCGAAAAATATCGAAAACACGCCGCGATAAGCGCCGCACCCACGATTCTTTAACGTCTCGCCCCATGATTGCGGATCCCGTCACTGGTGACGTTTCGCTCTACCACCGCGTAAACCTGGAAACAGGCATGTACCGTGGTCAGAAGGTCATGAAGGGCCGCAACGAAGCTTAATTGAATTATGATTCGGATCGGTGTCGACGCAATGGGCGGCGATTTCGCTCCATTTGAAGCCCTGAAGGGAGCTGTTATGGCTCAGTCTAAGATGACTGATTGCCAAATAGTTCTTTATGGCCTAGAATCGGAGTTGGAACAAATCGCACAAGATGAGGGTTGGGATATGTCTCAGCTGGAAATTGTCGATTGTCCCGATGTGATTGGCATGGCCGAGCACCCTGTACGTGCTTTTACTTCCAAACCTCAGGCTTCGCTGTCAGTAGGTTTCCAGCAATTGGCCCAAAAGAACATTCACGCGTTCTTGTCAGCGGGTAACACCGGTGCCATGTTGGTGGGTTCTTTGCACGTAGTGAAACCCGTTGAGGGTCTAGATCGTCCTTGCTTAACTGCTGCCATTCCTCGAATGGAAGGCCATCCTGGAATTTTGTTGGATGTGGGAGCTAATTCCGATTGCAAACCAGAGCATTTGCAACAATTTGCGGTATTGGGTTCTCTCTTGGCTAAAGCCCTATACAATCTTGATTCTCCAAAGGTGGGTCTATTGAACATTGGAGAGGAGCCTGAAAAGGGAAATCTATTGAGCAAAGCCGCCCACCAACTATTGGCGGCAACCGATACCATCAATTTTGTTGGCAACATCGAGGGCCGAGATATTTTTGGACCACAAGCCGACGTTATTGTCTGTGACGGTTTTACGGGAAATACTATCGTAAAAGTCTGTGAGGGCATGTATTATCGTCTAGCCAAGCGCGGGGTAGAAGATGAGTACCTCCATAAATTCAATTTCAAACACTACGGGGGAAGCCCCATTCTAGGAGTAAATGCTCCTGTTATTGTTGGGCATGGCATCACCAAGTCTGATACCTTTGTCAAAATGATTGAATTGGCTTTAGATACGGTGAAGTCCGATCTAGTCAGCATGGTTCAATCGTCCATGAAAGCTTTGCAACAGGACAATTTGAATGGTCAATAAGTGTACGGCAGCCATTACGGCTGTGGGTGGTTATGTACCGCCTTACGTGTTAACCAACCAAGAGCTTGAAACCATTGTTGATACCACCGACGAGTGGATTCAAACTCGTACGGGCATTCTAGAGCGACACATTCAAAAAGAAGCCGGTAAAGGGACTTCAGATATGGCGGTTGAAGCCATTTTGCCTATGCTGGCAAAGAAAGGCTTGTCGCCCCTAGATATTGAAGTGATCCTTTGCGGTACGGTAACAGGTGATTATGTTTTTCCTGCAACGGCGAACATCATTGCTGATAAAATCGGTGCTAAAAATGCTTGGGGTTTTGATGTTTCGGCCGCTTGTTCGGGATTCTTGTTCAGTTTGGAAACAGGCGCTCGCTTGATTCAAAGCGGGCAATACAAGAATGTGTTGGTCATCGGTGCCGATAAAATGTCGAGCATCATCAATTACGAAGACCGCAACACCTGCATCATTTTTGGTGATGGTGCGGGCTGTGTACTATTGGAACCCAATTACGACGGATACGGTCTGTTGGATTCCCAGCTACATGTTGACGGCAGCGGCCGTGAATTCTTGATACAACCCGCCGGTGGGTCGGTGCAGCCTCCTACGGCAGAAACAGTTGCCCAGAAGTTGCACTATGTACACCAAGAAGGTACTTATAAATCATTGTTTAGGTCAATAGCAAAAGCAATTGCTCCATTAACAGAGATTGATATGACATACAAGGCATTGGTGGACCTTCACGATAATAAAGACGAAAATGGTAATCCTATTTTTAGAGAAAGCGATAAT
>JALRLA010000169.1 GCA_023254645.1 Bacteroidia bacterium | reverse complement strand
CATGGCCATAGCCTCGCCGTATAGCTGGCCGCTTTGGCTCAGGTAGGCGGGATCTCCGTAAAAATCAGTTTCGAACAAGGTGCTGGTACCCTCACAGGCGTTGCCGGTGAAAATAGGTGCATCCATCTGCACAAATCCTTGCTCTTGGAAATACTTGTGAATGGAGAAGATGATGGTGTTGCGAATGCGCATGATCGCCCATTGGCGGGTACTGCGCAGCCACAAATGGCGCTGGTCCATCAAGAATTCTACCCCGTGCTCTTTCTTAGAAATGGGGTAGTTCTCGCTGCCACCAACCGCGGTGAGACTGTTCACCTGAACCTCAACACCACCGACTTGCTTTTCGTCGGCCAATACCGTTCCTGTCAAAATTACGCTGCACTCCAAACTCAGTTTGGTGGCCTCGGCTAGCGCCTCGGCCCCAGCACTCTCTTCGGTCACCACACACTGGCAATACCCCGATCCATCCCGTAAAATCACAAAGGCAATGCCCTTGCCCTCACGCTTATTCGACACCCAGCCTTTCAGTTCTACTTCATGGCCAATGTGTTGAGAGAGGGATTCGATACGGGTGCTTGTTTTCATAGGATTTGCGTGTGCTTTTTGGAAACGGAATGGTTATTGCGTTGGGCCGATGTAACTTTGTTCAGCTGCAAAGATAATCCCTTGCAGTCGGAACTTACAGCGTAGGTACAGCCATGAAATTCAGTCAAGATCTTCAACAAAAGTTGCTCCAAAAACTGAGCCCCCAACAAATACAGTTCATCAAGCTGTTGCAGTTGAATACGCTCGATTTCGAGGAAAAACTCGACCAAGAAATGTTGGAGAACCCGGCATTGGAAAAAAACGACACCGAAGAGCCTCGCGCTGAAGAAGACAACCGCGACGGCGATGAATGGGACGAAGACTACCAGCGCGACTTGGATGTCGATGAATTGATTAGAGCCAGTGGGGGTGATGACGATGAGTACAGCACCTTCCGAATGGGCGAAGATTACCGCCATGAGGACCAAACCGAGATGCCCATTCGGGCCGAATCGTCCTTCCAAGATTTCCTGATTGAACAAGCCCGCGCAACGTTTCAGAACGACTTTGATTTGATGCTCGGCCTGCACCTGATCAACAGCATCGACGAAGATGGATACTTGCGCCGCGAATTGCGCAGCATCGCCAACGATCTGGCCTTCAACGAAAACATCCAAACCACAGAAGACTATTTGGAGCGACTACTGATCAAAATTCAAAATTTTGACCCAGCAGGCATTGGTGCCCGCGATTTGCAAGAATGTTTGTTGCTGCAGCTATACAAAAAAGACTACGGAGATAACCCGGCTTTGACATTGGCCGAAACCATAGTTGAGAACTACATGGAAGCCTTTGGCAAACGCCATTATGATAAAATCATGAAGTCCTTGAAGGTGGGCGATGAGGAATTGAAGGCAGCCATTGCCGAGATCACCAAACTGAACCCCAAGCCCGGTGATTTGGGTCTGAGCAACCAAAAAACCCAGTACATCATCCCCGACTTTACCGTCATCAACGAAGATGGGCACT
>JALRLA010000166.1 GCA_023254645.1 Bacteroidia bacterium | reverse complement strand
GAGATTGCGCTATTGAGCGATGGAAAGCTCGCAGAGTTTCACAAAGAATCTGTTGATTCCACCTTTCAAGTAGGAGATTTCTACCTAGGTCGGGTGCGCAAGCTATCGCCCTCCATGAACGCGGCTTTTGTCGACGTAGGGGGCGAGAAGGATGGCTTTTTGACCTATTTTGATCTGGGACCGAACATTCGGTCTGTCAAAAAATTCACAAAAGCCATTCTGGACGGCAACTCCAAACTTGCCGCTGACCTGGACAATTTTGATCTTGAGGAACAAACCGTCAAGACAGGTAAAGTAGGCCAAGTCCTTAAGGCGGGTGAACGAATTCTTGTTCAAGTCATCAAGGAACCCATTGCCTCAAAAGGCCCCAAGATAACTTGCGACCTGTCTTTGGCAGGCCGTTTTTTTGTCTTGGTTCCCTTTTCCAAACAGATTTCCATCTCCAAGAAAATTGGCAATCCTTCCGAGAAATCCAGACTGAAAGATCTAGCCAATAGCTTGAAGCCTCGAAATTTCGGCATCATCATTCGCACAGTGGCTGAAGGGGTGGCTCTGGAAGAATTGGATCGAGACATTCGCGATTTGCTTAAAAAATGGGACGACATGGTTCGTGCCTTGGGCAAAGCCAAACCCGGTTCCAAGATTTTGGGTGACGGCAATCGAGTCGAAACCCTGCTGCGCGACATCCTAAACGATAGCTTTAACCAAATCTCAGTCAATGATGGAGATTTGCACAATCAGCTAAAAAAGACCCTAGAGCGTTTTGGATTAGACCCCAACAAACTGCTGCGCCATTACCAGGGAAAGACTCCCATTTTTGACCAATTCGGCGTCACTCGTCAGGTCAAGGCCTCTTTCGGCAAGAACGTACCCTTTAGCGGTGGAGCCTATCTGGTCATCGACCATACCGAAGCCCTGCACGTCATCGACGTAAACAGCGGAAGCACTTCGTATGACCCCCAAAACAGAGAAGACAATGTCTTGAAAATCAATTTGGAAGCCGTTGACGAAGTGGCTCGCCAAATTCGACTTCGAGACATGGGTGGAATCATCGTCATTGATTTCATTGATATGCGTGACCCCAAACGCAAGACCCAATTGCACCAGGCTTTGAAACAAGCCATGAGCACGGATCGAGCGCGTCACAACATACTACCCATGACCAAATTCGGCTTGGTTCAAATCACGCGTGAGCGGGTTCGACCAGCCATGGAAATTGTCACGAGCGAAGTCTGCCCTACTTGCAACGGCAGCGGCCGGATCGACTCGAGCATGCAATTGATCGATCGACTGGAGAACGAAGTCACGTATTTGTGGGAAAACCTTAATTTGGAAAAGCTTACTTTAAAAGCCAACCCCTTGTTGACCGGGTTTATCAAAAGCGGATTCCCTTCTCAGCGCATGCGTTGGTTCCGACAATACGGCCATTGGCTACGTTTAAAGCCCGATACTTCTATGGGGCTATCCAGTTTTCACTTCGAAAACCAACAAGGTCAAGCCATCAGTAACCAATAAAAAAAGGGCCGGCAAAACCGACCCTTTTTCGTTGTAACACTAACAACAACCAACCAATTTGCTGTTGTTAGTCTTTGCTGCTTTGGGTCAAGGCGTAAATTACCAAGCCAAAGCCAATTTTGTTCACGGCATCACCGATATTGTATACGACATCCATCATGGGATTGTGCTCTGGATTTCCAAAAAGTCCGAACAATCCGCCGGGCGTACCAATGATGTACCCCAAGGGGTAGATCGCCCAACCGACCAAAACAAACCAAGCCAAAGTCTTGGTAGCCTTAGCAACAGCAGGACCGGCATTAGCCGCCAATTGAGCCACTTCACCGAACCATACCAAGTAGGCGAT
>JALRLA010000083.1 GCA_023254645.1 Bacteroidia bacterium | reverse complement strand
CCAGCTCGCCGAAGACGCGCTGGAAGTCTGGGGCGGCATCGACATTCTGGTAAATAACGGTGGCACCATTTTCCGCAGCAACCCAACACCTTTGATCGCTACTCCCCTGGTACCGAGCGATTCGACTCCTTGAAAACCGCCATTACTTCCTTGAAAAGCTTCGGCGAAGGTGGGAGCGGTTTTTACGACCGTTCCGCCCTGTATCATACCCAGGGGGAACACAGTTGGAGAGTGGGCGATTTCTGGAAAGTCACTTCGGGTTTTTCGGCCCGTTTGTACACCCCGAATACCCAGGGAACCATTTTTGCCGACACCAACGGCGTGGTCATTCGCAACCAAGAGGCGGGCCTTTATACGGGCACCGAATACCGAGATCGCCGCAACCATTGGAAAATCAACTTGACAGCGAGGGTTGATAAAAACGTCAACTTCCCTGTCATCTTTAGCCCCGCCGCCTCAGTCGTTTACACCCCTGACAAGGTGACTTACTGGCGTCTTTCGCTGACCAGCGGTGTGCGCAACCCGACCCTGGCCGACCAATACCTGTATTACAATGTGGGTCGAGCCATTCTGCTCGGAAACATCAATGGCTACGACAGCCTTGTGACCCTGCCCTCTTTGTTTGACGTTTACGACGGCTTGATTCCAGATCTAAACAAATTGAACTGGTTCAACGTCAATCCCGTTCGCCCTGAGCGAGTGCGCAGCGTCGAATTGGGATACAAGTCTTTGCTGGCCGATCGCCGCTTGAGCATGGACGCCTCAGCCTACTTCAACGTATACCGCGACTTCATTGGCTACCAATTGGGCTTTGACCCCATCATCGATTACACCCTACAATTCATCACCGGTGGCCAGGTCTACCGCATCGCCACCAATGCTCAATCGATCGTAACGACCATGGGCTTTGCTGGAGGGTGGAATTACTTCATTGGAGAGAATTACACGGCGGGCTTCAATTACAGCTGGAACAAACTCAATAAGCTGGAAAAAGAAGACCCCATCATTCCCGCTTTCAATACGCCTGAACACAAATTCAACCTCTCGTTCATGGGAAGCGGCATCGACTTGACTGACGCTATGCCCGATGGCATCAAAGATTGGAATTGGGAGAATTGCGCCTTCAACGTCAACTTCAAATGGGTGCAAGGCTTCACCTTTGAGGGTTCCCCCCAATTCACGGGTTATGTACCCACTTATTGGCTGGTTGATGCCATGCTCAGCAAGGAAATTCCCAAGTGGGATGCCAGCTTGAAAATTGGTGCTTCTAACTTGACCAATAACATGGTCATGCAGGTCTACGGTGGCCCCAGAATTGGACGCATGGCTTACGCTTCGTTGCTCTTTGAACTCTAAGAACTATTTTCGTTAAAAATTAAACCGACAATACCATGAAAAAACTATTGATTCTCAGCTTGGTAGCCCTGTGTGCCAACCTGAGCTTCGCCCAGACCAAATACGTCGATCGCGTGTTGGCCGAGAGCGAAGTGACCGTCACTAAAAATGTGCTGTACGCCAGCAATTACACCGTTCTGTTGGGTGGACCTCCCTTCACCTTGGAGCCCTTGTACATGGATGTTTACGCCCCCAATGATGGCGTGACCAGCCGTCCCTTGGTGATTTACACCCACACTGGAAGCTTCCTTCCCCGCTACATCAACCAAACTCCAACTGGAGCCCGCGATGACAGCGCTACGGTGGCCATTTGCAAAGATTTGGCTCGCCGCGGTTATGTGGTGGCTTCGATCAGCTACCGCTTGGGATGGAACCCTCAAGGTGCTACCGAGAGCATTCGCAAAAACACCATCATCAACGCTGCTTACAAGGGCGTTCAGGATATCTCTGCCGCCATTCGCTTCTTCAAGCAGTCGGCTGACAAGGGTGGAAACCCCTACGGTATTGACCCCAGCAAAATTGTTTTGGGTGGTCAAGGAACCGGTGGTTACATCGTTTCGGCTTTCGCTAGCTTGGACCGCCAGAGCGAGATCAAAATCGACAAGTTCCGCGATCCCAACACGGGAGTTGCCTATGTAAACGATACCATCTGGGGCGATCGCCACGGTTTGGGTGGATACCCTGGCTTCGGCAATGAGAGCAACACCGGTTACACCACTGACGCTCAAATTGGTTTCTGCATCGGCGGTGCTTTGGGTGACAGCGGCTGGTTGGAGAAGGGCGAAATGCCTTTGATCTGGGTTCACAGCATGATGGATCCTTTCGCTCCTTACACCACCGGTATGGTAAACGTACCTGGTACCACTTTGCAGGTAGTTGAGGTTTCCGGCGGATACGACGTCATGAAACGCGTAAACGATTTCGGAAACAATGCTGCTTACAAAGGCAAGGTTATGGACGACTACACCCGTCAGGCCAACTTGTTGAACGACGGCTTGGACGGTTTGTACCCCATTGCCGGTTTGGTCAACGCTTCAGGTCCTTACGAGTGGTGGGATACCAACGCCATCAAGATGTTGCCTAGCCCTCCCTATAACCCCACGGTTATTTTGGCCAGCGGTAAAGCCACCAACCCCTTCATGAGCAAGGCTCGCGCCATGACTTTTGTTGACAGCATCTGCGGATACATCGCTCCTCGTTTGGCTGTGACTTTGGGTTATGTGAATTCTGTGGGCATCAACCCCGCTGAGTTGTCCAGCAACGTGACTTTGTCTCCCAACCCCGCTCAAGACCGCGTGGTGATTCAGAGCAACTGGACCAACAACAACTTGAACGGTGCTGTGGTACGCGATTTGAACGGCCGCACCTTGGCTCGTTTGACTGCTGAGAACAACCGCATCGACCAATCAATCGACCTGCCTACCGGTATCTACTTGGTAGAATTGCAGTTCGATTTTGGAACCGGAACCAAGAAACTCATCATCGAATAAGCCGAGTAGCGATTCGATTTTGAAAAAGGGGCGGCCGACTGGCCGCCCCTTTTTCGTGTGTCTGGGCCCAAAAAGCCCTATTTTTGCCCCTTTCCAAAGAATCTGGCATGTACCCCACCCTCAAGCAACTGAATTGGCCCCAAATCGAGGAAGAAATCCTGGCCTTCTGGAAGGAGAACGGAATTTTCGGCCAAAGCGTGGAACAGCGAGACCCCTCGCTGTCCTTTACCTTTTTTGAAGGCCCTCCCAGTGCCAACGGCATGCCCGGCATTCACCACGTCATGGCGCGTGCCATGAAGGACATGTTCTGCCGCTACAAAACCTTGCAGGGCTATCGCGTAGAGCGAAGAGCCGGCTGGGATACCCACGGTTTGCCCATCGAATTGCAGGTGGAAAAGCGTCTGGGCATTCGCAAAGACGACATCGGGGTCAAGATCTCCATGGAAGACTACAACAAGGCCTGCCGTGAAGACGTTTTCATGTTCAAAGACCGATGGGACGCTCTGACCGAGCGCATCGGTTTCTGGGTCGATTTGGAAAACCCCTACATCACCTGTGATACGGAGTATGTCGAGACCTTGTGGCACTTGCTCAAGCGCCTTTACGACAAAGGATACCTGTACAAAGGCTATACCATTCAGCCCTATTCACCTGCTGCAGGAACCGGATTGTCCAGCCACGAGCTGAACCAACCCGGTACCTACCAAAACGTCAAAGACACCACCGTCGTGGCGCAGTTTGCCAAGGCTGGCAAACCCGGTGAATACTTCTTGGCTTGGACCACCACGCCTTGGACCTTGCCTTCCAACACCGCCTTGGCGGTGGGGGCTAAAATCGACTACATCGAAGTCGATACCTACAATGCTTACACGGGCCAAGCGATCCGAGTGACCTTGGCTGAAGCTTTGTTGGGCAAACACTTCCAAGCCGAGGCCGAATGCGAAGGCGAATTGCCCGCCTATGACCCTGCCGCCAAAGCACAACCCTGGAAACGTGGTAACCGCGTAAAAGGAGCCGACCTAGCGGGTCAATCGTACGAGCAGTTGTTGCCCTATGCCCAACCGAGCGATGGCGATGCCTTCCGCGTGGTCTGCGCTGATTTTGTGAGCACCGAAGACGGTACAGGTATTGTTCACATTGCCCCTTCTTTTGGTGGCGATGACTTCAAGACGGCCAAAGACAACGGCATTGGTTCCTTGACCTTGGTCGATAAGACGGGTCGTTTTGTGGCCGAGGTCAGCGATTTTGCTGGCGAGTTTGTCAAAGAGGCTTACCTCACGGAAGAGGAGAAAGGGGCGGCCGCAGCGCAGCAAGGCCGCGACAAATACTTGAGCGTAGACGAGCGCTTGGCCATCAAGCTCAAACAAGAAAACAAGGCCTTCAAGGTCGAGAAATACGAGCACAGCTATCCCCATTGCTGGCGCACCGACAAACCCATTCTCTACTACCCCTTGGAGAGTTGGTTCATCAAAACCACCGCAGCCAAAGACCGCTTGGTGGAGCTGAACAAAACCATCAACTGGAAGCCCAAGAGCACGGGTGAAGGACGATTTGGTCACTGGTTGGAAAACCTGGTTGACTGGAACTTGTCTCGTTCGCGTTTTTGGGGAACTCCTCTGCCCATTTGGAGAACCGAAGACGGCAGCGAAGAGATCTGCATCGGCAGTTTGGACGAGTTGGTGGCTGAAATCGAAAAGGCCAACGCTCAACTCGGTTTGAACCAGTCGATTGATCGCAGCGAATTTGACCTGCACCGCCCCTACGTAGACCGCATCACTTTGGTGAGCGCATCTGGAAAACCCATGCAGCGCGAGGCCGATTTGATCGACGTTTGGTTTGACTCAGGAGCCATGCCCTATGCCCAGTGGCACTACCCCTTCGAAAACCTCGATCAATTCGAAAAGAATTACCCCGCCGACTTCATCGCTGAGGGCGTAGACCAAACCCGCGGGTGGTTCTTTACCCTTCACACCCTGGCAACCTTGTTGTTCGACCAAGTGGCCTTCAAAAACGTGATCGCCAACGGCCTCGTTCTAGACAAACACGGCAACAAGATGTCCAAGCGTCTGGGCAATGCCATCGATCCTTTTGAGACCGTTGATCAATACGGTGCCGACGCCGTGCGTTGGTACATGACCTCGAACTCTCAGCCTTGGGACAACCTCAAATTTGACCTTTCGGGTGTTCAAGAGACCCAGCGCAAATTCTTGGGGACCCTTTACAACACCTACGGATTCTTTGCATTGTATGCCAATGTCGACGGGTTCCAATTCAAGGCCGATCAACAAATTCCATTGGCCGAGCGCCCCGAATTGGATCGCTGGATACTGTCTCGCTTGAATTCCTTAATTGCCGAAGCTGAAGCTGCTTTTGACGATTATGATCCAACACGAGCCGCCCGAGCCATTGAAGATTTTGTCACCGAACACCTCTCCAACTGGTACGTGCGTTTGTCGCGTCGCCGGTTCTGGAAAGGCGACAT
>JALRLA010000124.1 GCA_023254645.1 Bacteroidia bacterium | reverse complement strand
AGTAGCGCGGTAGCATCCAATCGTGTTGATCGGAAAAGGCGTCGTAGAACCCGTATGGGCCCAGTAGCTCAGGCTTATCCTTGTACCAATGCATCAGCGCTGCCTTTGATTGTTGCGGGCTATAAGGGAAAGAAGACAAGGCGGCTGTCGGGCTGATCACGCCCAAATCGCGGTTGGGACCAGGAGCATGGCCCGCATAGCCTTTGACCGAATAGGAAGAGGTCAAACCCCAACTGCTGTCGCCATATCCGGCGATCGAATCGCCTTGCCTGCGGCACCAATCCCAGTTGACAAGTGCCATATTTTCAAACTCCTGACCGTAATGGCCGGCGGCATCACGCAAGCCTCGAGGATCCAATCCCAAATAGCTGTAATGCGCCCAAAACAGGGGTCCTCCCAAATCCACTTCCCCTTGGTGGTCAAACTGAAAGTGATAGGTTCGGCTCAAGCCTTGGTTGGGTCCTGGGTTGCTGGGCTGAACCATTTCTCCTTGGCGTAGCCATCCGCGGGAGTACAAAGAAGAAGAAACCGGGTGCGTGGGCGAGACCATGGCCAAGACATACATGATGTGGCACTCGTTAAAACCGCGTACGGGAAAGTTCATTTGCCAGGCGTAATTGGGGCTCCAATGCCAGTATAGCGAATCGGTGCCCTTTGTATACCAATCAAACTCCACACCCCGCCATAGCTGATCGATGCGCTGAGCCAATTTTCGCTCCTTTTTGTTGCCATCGGCATAGGCCTGTCGCACGGCCAACAAACCTTGCAGCAAAAAGGCGGTCTCTACCAAGTCGCCACCATCGTCTTTGATCCAAAAGGGTTTAACCCGCCCTGTTTCTCCGTACAACCAATGCGGCCAAGCCCCGTGAAATCGGTCAGCGGTTTCCAAAAAACCGACAATGCGCGAAAATCGCTCAAAGGCTTGTCTCTCGGTGATGTACCCGCGATGAGCCCCCGCCAAAATGGCCATCAAACCAAAGCCGGTTCCTCCTGTCGTGACTACGGTTTGGTCGTTTTCAGGATAAATACCATCCACGTGAACGCGTTCGCAAGCCATACCGCTGTGGGGCTCAGCAGCAGTCCAAAAATATTCAAAGGTTCGGCGCATGACCGTATCGTAGGCCGCCTGTTCTTCCGCGTTCCAGCTTAAAACGGGATCACTCTGTTGCTGAGCCGATGCGGCCATAGGGGCCAGCAGAACGGCCAGCAGAACCATTAATCTCATTGCGTGTAAATCTAAGGCCTCGCCAACAGAGCCCCAAAAAAATGGCCTAAATTCGGTGGGTGAAGAAATTGGCTTTTCTCCTTGTGCTTTGCCTCCCCCTTTTCGGCCAAGCCCAACTCTCTCAAGTTTATCAGGAAGATAGCTTTCACTGCGAGGGCCGTTACTTGCCCTACCGTGTAAGCCCCGATCCCTTTGCCCAAGCCCCCATTTTGTTGTTCTTGCACGGCTCTGGAGAGCGCGGCTCAGACAACGCCAAGCAATTGGTAC
>JALRLA010000396.1 GCA_023254645.1 Bacteroidia bacterium | reverse complement strand
AGTTATTCAGTTCAATGTCTCCGTAGTCGTAGCACTGAGCCTTCAAGGGCTTGGGATCCCACTTCACAAAAGGAAGTGTGTTCACCTTCACCATAACCGTATCGTCGTCTTCACAGGTGTGCCCACCTTGCTCTACCGTTGTATACAAACGGTAGTAGAAGTTCTGAGCCGATTGGCCTGGAGTGTTTGAGTTCTTGGGAGATACCGTATATCCCATGTCGCTGCCCAAGGTCTTACCTCCCGTCAAATCGTACCAGGTATAGTCAGCTGAACGGTTCACAGGCTCGTGCTGGGCCGCGAGTAAGGTGCTCTTCAAGTGACAGATGGTCACGTCAGGACCCGCGTTGGCCACCACCGTATCGTTTACAAACAACTCCATCGTGTCCGAGCGCTGGCACAGCCACTTGGTCTCAGTCACCGTAACGCGGTATTTGCCCGCTACGTTGATCTCGATCTTCTGGGTCGTATCCATCGTGCTCCACAAATACTTCACTGTATCGTTGTGACCGGCGTCCAATACCACGCTCTCGTACGTACATATGCGTTGATCGGGACCGATGTCCAACAATGGGAGGGGTTTGAGGAAAATATTTAAAGTATCATAGAAGATACAGCCATCACCGTCTGTCATTTTCAAATGAATGATGGAATCTCGGGTAATATTGGGAACGGTCAAAGTTGTACCCGTATCACCGCTAATGTGGTTGATGGCCAACCAATTCGGAGTCAATGACGTAATTCCTGTTAATGTATCGGTATTCTTGCTCAACACAGGAACACGAGACCAGTAGTAACCATAGGTGGGCTTGGCATTCTTCACCACAGGATAGATCTCCATGTTGGTCCCGAAACAAGCGAAGGTATCAACCGCCGCCAATATCACTTTCGGAGGATCGGGAATTTCGACCGTATCGCGGTAAATGGTCGGACAGTTGTCCGAGTTATTTACAGTATGAACAAAAATGTACTTACCCCCTTGGTAGAAGGTCATGGTATCGTACTGTTTGGTTGAGTAGTATAATTCCGTCTGACCCAAGCTGTCGCGAACACTCCATTTAAAGGTAGGAATGCCCTTGAAGCCGTCTGCTCCTTTGGCGTGGAAAGCGAACTTACCGCATTTCAAAACCGTGTAATAGCGCTGAGAGAATGCGCGGGGATTAACGCGCACTTTGAAACCACGAATGGCCTGAGAAGGTTTGGGACAGTGATCGTCTGTAGCGGTAACGGTAAAAGAATAGGCTACATCTGAAGCCATACCCACTGCCGGAGTCCAACAGAATTCTGCCTCTTTTTCTCGAGCCGTAGGGTTTTTAATGGTAAAAGTTGCACCGGGAATACCCTTGTTCCATTTCATCTGCACCGTATCGGGAACCGTCTGGTAAGGTGAGAATGTTTCATCTTCCCCTTTGATGGTGAAACAGATTTGCTCCCCTTCGCAAACTTTATTGCTAACTGGACCACTAATGGTGGGTGCTTTGTTATACCCACAGTCGTCTTTTACAATCAACTGCATGTCTCGGCGGGTTTTGCCAATGACAATATATTTTCCTGATGCAGAGTCCTTTCGCCATTCCGTAATCTCAATTACACAAATACCCACCTCATCACATTTGGTTGGGGTGAAAATCAAGTCACCCGTACCCGTATCAAAGAACATACCGCGGGGGGGCTTGGTCTTGGGGTTGGGGGTACATTTTATTGTGGTTGGAGGAATGCAATACGGAGTCATGAAATACTTGTAATCAAAAGGCGACGAGTAGTTCACGGAACCGCTGGGCAGAGAGCGCAATCCAGGCACCAATTTGTAAGAAAACGAATCGAAATCTACCGTATCAATGGCACCATTATTGAAGTAATAAGCCTGGTTACAACACAAGAAACCAATGGGCTCGTTACTCAATTGAGGCGAACTGTTGCACTTGTTGGTCGTTTTCTTGATGTTGCAAATGTTGATCATACATGTGGACCAGAAATCGTTTCCGGAAGGACCTGTTGTGATCGCACCGTTGCGACAACACTGACCAATCGCAAAATTGACTTCGCAGCAAGAACTTTTTCCGACAAAATTACTGAGGGGTGATTTGGTGAAATCAACCGTAACCTCATACGTATGTTCTTCAATACCCTCACCCGTTCCGTAAGTGTTTTGAGGATTACAAGGTTTGCTGGCCGTCGAACAGCGAGGCGTAACGTCCCTGATTCCAGTTCGACTAATGCTCATGTTGTACGAACCGCAGCCGTTACCGCCGTTCACACCGCCGTAAGCGAGGAATGAAGGGCTGTTAAAAGAGATACCTCGGCAATCGCGGTAAATCTTAGCTGTGATTTTGTACTTTCCATTGCCCAAACACTTGTAAGACATGTCGGCGCCCATCATGTGAGAGGCCTGGATTTGGGATGGAATGAATGTTGCAAAAGCAACCAAGAGTGAGAGTATAAATTTCCTCATAGAGTGCAATAAGTGGTTTTACTTACGTACATAGACAACAGCTTACGTACGCGCGTTGCCTCAAATTTAACTTTTTTTCAGATTCCTCGCTGCCTTAATTTGCAGAATATATGAAGTACTCCATGCCCCCCGCTCGATTGTTTGCCGATAATCGCGCCAACTTGGCCCGCAGCATGAAACCTGGATCTGTGGCACTCTTTCATTCCAACGATGAAATGCCCAGAAATGGAGATGCGTATTTCTCATTTCGTCAAAATAGCGATTTATACTACTTGAGTGGAATAGACCAAGAGGACACCATTTTATTGGTCTTTCCCGATTGCCCAAATCCTCTTTTTCGCGAAGCTCTTTTCATCAAAGAAACCAGCGAAACAATTGCCATTTGGGATGGAGCAAGACTGAGCCCCAATGAGGCCTCTGTCGTTTCAGGTGTCAGCAGCGTCTTCTGGTATCACGAATTTTGGAGCACCGTTCACGCCGTGATGCTAATGGCTGAAAACGTGTATTTGAATTTAAATGAAAATGATCGATTTAGCGATAAGGTTTCTTATGCTGGATTGCGGTTTGCCAAAGAAATAATAAGCAAATATCCGCTGCATAAAACCGAGCGCAGCGCTCCTCTGTTGTCGCGCCTTCGCATGGTCAAATCTGACCCCGAAATCGAGCAATTGAAGCAGGCCGTGGCCATCACCAAGAAAGGTTTCGATCGCGCTCTGCGTTTTGTCAAGCCCGGAGTCATGGAATATGAAATTGAAGCCGAACTGCTCCATGAATTTGTGAGAAACCGAAGTCGCGGATTTGCCTTTGACCCCATCATTGCAAGCGGCTCCAGCGCCTGCGTCTTGCACTACATAGAAAACAACAAACCCTGCAAAGACGGGGATTTGCTCCTGATGGACTTTGGAGCCGAATACGGCAATTACAACGGTGATTTGACCCGCTGCATTCCCGTAAACGGGCGTTTCAGCAAACGCCAAAAAGAAGTGTACGATGCCGTATTATCGGTTCATCGTTTCGCATATTCGGTGTTGAAAGCGGGCAAAACCCTACCCGATTACCACGCAGAAGTTTGTGCCTTTATGGGGGAAAAGTTGATCGAGATTGGACTGTTGACCAGCGCCGAGCTCAAGAGCAACCCCAAAGCCTTCATGAAGTATTTCATGCATGGAACGAGTCACCATTTGGGCTTGGATGTGCACGACGTTATGCACCGCTTTGAACCCATTCCCATGGGATCGATTTTGACGATTGAACCCGGCATTTACATTCCAGAAGAAGGCATAGGCGTACGCATTGAAAACGA
>JALRLA010000387.1 GCA_023254645.1 Bacteroidia bacterium | reverse complement strand
TCAGCAGGGATTTCAGCTTCGATACTTCCAAGGCCGAGAATAGACCATGAATGCGGGCGCTGCTGTGCCAATCTCCCGTTTGGTAGGCCTGGGCATTGCTGCTGCGCAGCCCCCCACCGTTGACAATGCGAACACCCTCGCAGAGGCGTTGAATGTCTTGACGTTTGGACTCGGCGTCAGGCTCAGTATGCCACAACCAGCGATCAAAACCGCAGCGATGGGCCCGTAGGGCCGCATCGGCCGGATTCAAAGAATCAGCCGCTCGGTGCAAAACGGCCTTCATGCCGTAACTGTGGGCTTTTTCAACGGCCTGAGAGCAGAACACTTCATCCAATTGGCCATCGGGCGTGAGCGCCCCTAATACAACCGCTTCTATTCCTTTCAGTCCACCCAAGGCTTCGATTTCCTGAAGCATGTCATACTGCTCATGCTTGGAATAGACAAAATCACCGCCGCGAGGCCGCACCATAACCGCCAGCGAACAGGTGGCGGGCAAAGCGCTCAAAAGAGCTATCACATCGTCTAGGCGGGGCGAAACCCCACCCAGATCGTAATCCTGGCAGAATTCAATGCGGTCAGCCCCCGCATGAGCGGCTTGAAGGGCCTCTGAGACCGAAAAGGCACATATTTCGAGCCTGCGGCTTATTTCACCCATACTGGCTGTCGGAATCGGCCTTCGCTCGCTTCAATTTCCAAGGTATACAAACCTGAAATGGCTGTCAGATTCCAAGCCATTTGGGACAGGTGTTCCTGGCTTGCCATCTGAACCAATCGCCCTTGGCCATCGTACAAGCGCAGGGTAACTTGGTGCAACAATCGATCGCTTTCCAAGTACAAAACTCCTTCACTTGGCTGCGGATAGACCTTTACCGTATAGGCCAACACATCATCAATCCCGACCCCTTTGATGGTGAAACAAGCAGAGGTATCGCGGCAATTTCCTTCGATCACATCGACCGCGTAATTCCCATCAACGGTTGGCGCGAATAGCGCCGAGGTTTCGCCAGCAACCGGCTTGTACAACAAACCGCAATTCAGCCATTGCAAGGTGCCGCTTGACTGAGCGGTCAATTCCAAACCGTTTTGGGTCACGGTGGTATTCACATTGTTTACCTTGACAATCATGGTCACGACGCTGTCGCACCCGGCGGCGTTGACCAGTGTATCGGTGTAAGTACCCGACTTGGAGTACACGACTTTAGCGTTGTACGGCGAGCGCACATAGCGGCATCCTTCCAGATTCACTTGGCCCGTACTGCTTTCCAAAATGGTCAAATTCACCGTGATCACTGAATCGCACTTGGCCTTGTTGAGCAGGGTATCCATATAGGTACCGCTGGCGGTCCAAGTGTGTCGACCTGAAGGCCCGGTGAAGGAATAACAAGCCTTGCGATTGATGCTGGCATAAGTCGTCTGCCAGGAAACGGTGGTTTCAATGATGCTGTCGCAGC
>JALRLA010000375.1 GCA_023254645.1 Bacteroidia bacterium | reverse complement strand
GTTCTGCGTGGTTGATGCCCATGAAATAGGGAATCGACAACCAAGCGTCTTGGCTTCTAGTGGTCCAAAAGTCGGCGCGTTTGCCCACTGACAGAGATCCAAGTTGGTCTTCCAGGCGCAGGGCGCGAGCCGCATTGGCGGTCGAGGCCCACAGTGCCTCTTCGGGCATGAGTTTCATTTGGGTGCAGGCGAGCGCCACAATGGCTTGCATGCTCAAGAGGGGGCTGGAACCGGGGTTGAAGTCAGAGGCGATGGCCAGGGGCAAGCCAGCGGCGATCTATTCTCGACCCGGGGTATAGGGCAAACCCAGGAAATACGATGTCCCGGGAAGGGCCACGGGTACTACGTCGCTTTGCTGCAAACAGGCTATTTCATCGGGACCGCAGTGTTCCAAGTGGTCTACGCTGAAGGCGCCGTGAGCAGCCGCAACTTGAACCCCACCGGTGAGGCCGAGTTCGTTGCCGTGAATTTTGGCGGGGAGGCCGGCGCGCGTGCCGGCCTCCAATATGCGGGCGGTTTGTTCTACGGTAAAGAACCCGCGGTCGCAGAATACGTCGATGTGATCGGCTAGCCCTTGGTCAAGCACGCGGGGCAACATATCTTCGATCACCAATTTTACATAGTCATCTTCCCTACCCTTGTACTCTTTGGGGAAGGCATGGGCACCCAAAAAGGTGGTGCGTATGGTCAAGGGCAAATTTTCTTGCAAGCGTCTGGCTACCCGCAAGATTTTCAATTCAGATTCGATGCTCAAGCCATAACCGCTTTTGATCTCCAAGCAGGTGGTGCCATGGGCCATCATGTTGCGCACGAAGACTTCTGACTGTCGGTACAACTGCTCTTCTGAAATCAGGGCCATCTTGGCGGCTGAGTTTAAGATGCCGCCGCCTGCGGCGGCGATTTCCTCGTATGAGGCTCCTTTCAAACGAAGGGCAAATTCCTCGTGACGGGGAGCTGCAAATACAGCATGGGTATGCGAGTCAACATATCCCGGCATCACCTCAACTCCGCCTAAATCAACGATGATATCGGCTCTAGGAGCTTCTCCCGTACCCAGCTCAAGTATGATCCCGTTTTCGACCAACAGGTAGGCGTCTTTCAAGGGTTCCATCTGGCTCATCTGAGCCCCTGAACAGAACGATTCGCCTTCGGGCAAATGGCCCGCCAATTGGGAAATACCGGTAAAGAGTTTGCGCATCGGTACAAAAAAAGCATATTTGAGGCAGTTCCTATGCCTGAAAGTCTAAACGAGATCTTGAAACGGCCCATTCAGATGGGCAAAGACTGCTTTCTAGCGCCCAATGCGACAGCCATTGGGCGCGTCAGCTTGGGAGAGCAAGTGTCCATTTGGTTCGGTGCTGTGCTCAGAGGCGATACCGATCAGATAAGCGTGGGTGATCGCAGCAACATCCAAGACAATGCTGTTTTGCACGCCGATCCCGGTGATCCCTGCACCATCGGGCCCGACTGCGTCATCGGCCATGGAGCCATTGTTCATGGAGCCACACTCGAGCACCATGTACTTGTAGGCATGAATGCCGTGGTGCTTAACAATGCCCAGATTGGGCATGGCAGCATCGTAGGCGCCAATGCCTTGGTTCCCCAAAACACCATCATTCCTCCCTTTTCTTTGGTGCTGGGAACGCCCGCCAAAGTGGTCAAAACTCTTGGTCCCGAAACCCTGGACCGCATTCAAAGCAACGTCGACGAATACGTTCAGAGAGCCCAATCATACCGCGAACATTACGCTCAAAAGACCCAATAAGGGCTTCTTGGCATTATTTTTGGCACTTTAAGGACCCAAAATGCCCCGGTCATCAAAATATGTATACAATCCTAAAACCCTTATGTTCGAAAGGGTTAGCCCAAAGTCGGAATACGTTCGTTGGCGTCTGGCTGGGATGATTTCATTCCTCATATTATTGATTGGTTCATCTGTCTATTTAATTGACCAATACTTGTATACACCAGTTGATCGTCAAATAAGAGATCAAAATCGACTTCTAAAGGCAGAATTAAGCATCTTAGAAAATCAGATCAACGTTCTAGAAAAAAAAATGGGCACCCTTCAATCTCGTGATGTCAACATTTACCGAGCCATTTACAATGTAGACCCCCCTCAAAAACGAGATCCAAGAGGTACAGATTACAAAGAATTACTAAAATTACCCAATGGCAAAATTCTGCACCGCTTAAAAACAAAAATGGAAAGATTGGAAGAGTTGGCAGAAACCCAAATGACCAGTTATCAGGAACTAAATAAATTGGCTAAAAATAGACAAGATCTAATTGATGCCATCCCAGCAATAATGCCAGTCGCCAATAAAAAACTCCGTCGCATGGCGTCGGGTTTTGGCTACCGCAAAGACCCCTTTTACCATACCACCTCTTTTCATGCTGGTATGGATTTTACAGCCGAGACGGGCACGGAAGTTTATGCGACTGGAAATGGGATCATTGAAAAAGTTCAATCGGACCGATGGGGGTATGGAAATCACATCGTCATTCGTCATGGATATGGATATACCACCCTATATGGACATTTGAGCCGATTTGCTATAAAATCAGGCACCAAAGTCGTAAGAGGGCAGCTAATCGGATACATCGGCAGCACGGGCCGTTCAACTGGCCCTCATTTGCATTACGAAGTTCGGTACAAAAACAACCCTTTAAATCCAGCATTTTTTTACCGGAACGATTTGACTGATGAGGAATACCAAGAAATGCTGGATCAAGCTCAACAAGAATCCACACGCTTCGATTGATTTGAAGCTTAGACCTTGCGAGCCACTGCGCACCCGGAACCACCGTATTATCCTACCAAAAGAGAAGCACGCAACTGCTTGTTCATACACGCGGAGAAGTGTAGGTTTGCACCATGGAGACGGCCCCAACTAAGAAGTATTTCAAGATTGGCGAGGTGAGCAAGATGCTCGGCGTGCCGCCTTCTACCCTGCGGTTCTGGGAGAAAAATTTCCCGCAAATCAAGCCGATGAAGAACAAAAAAGGCGACCGCATTTACAACCTGACAGACCTAGACCTGCTCAAGAATATTCAGTATCTTGTTAAGGAGAAGGGCATGCATTTGGCCAAAGCCTCGAAGCAAATCAAGCGGGGCGCGGATTTGAGTGATCCGAAACTGGAATTGGTAAAACAGCTGAGAGCCTTCAAAGAACAACTATTGGACTTGAAAAAGCAGCTGGAATGATCAAACGAGTGGGGCTGTGCCTCATACTTTTCCCAAAATTATTTGCACAAATCGCAAGCACGCCGTTCGCATTGGGGGCCTGGCAATCGCCTATCGAAGCGCAATCTTCAGCGGTAGAAACCTATTTAGCCGCCGGCCCTACAGACCTGTACCGCCTGGCCATAAAAGCTACGTCCACCCATTTTTCTGCCTCGGCCTGGCAAGAAGGCAGCCCTGATTTGCCGCAGCGACACATAGACCTGGGCACCCATCTTTCGATGAACCGAGACTGGCAAATGGAAGCTACCTTGGGCCTGGATCAGGTTCGCATCCTGAGTAAAACTCTGCCCAGTTATTCCTTTGCCTTGGCCTACGAATCGACCTATTGGTTGCGGTGGATTTCCCAGCCATTTCCTTCTCTTTCCTACCCTCTTTCGAATGCGCGATCCTTGACCGCTGAACGAACACAGTCCCTAATTGCGGGCTATCAATATTCCCTGCCAGAAGAATTTGGTGCTACCCTGGAAGTTCAATTGGGCCTGCTGGCCGAAGAGGCCACTTGGGCGCTAGGTTGGCGGCAACAATGGCGCGAATCAGACTGGCATAGCCTCTTGGCCTTTGAAAGTGGGCCATACCCGCT
>JALRLA010000345.1 GCA_023254645.1 Bacteroidia bacterium | reverse complement strand
CGCATGATGCCCGGTGTGCCCAAAGGAAAGGTGAAGAGCCGCATTGTATTGGCGCCTCAACATGCCAAACGCTTGCTCATGGCTTTGGGAGAGAACGTGCACAAATACGAAGAACATTTCGGTGATATCAACATCGACGAGATGGCTCCTATGCCTAATACGGTGCCATTTTCGTTCGGAGGTCAAACGGGACAAGCATAAACCATGAAATCAGCCAAAGAATTGATGGAAGAAGGGCAACAGGCCCTGAAGCAACGCACTTATTATACCGCCTTCCCTGAATCACCGAAGGCCTACACCGAGGGGAGCACAGAAGAATCGCAAGATTCATTTGCTCGTCTTTTGAACCAAGATTTTTCTGAGCTTAAATCAGAGGGCGCTCAGGCTTGGGTAGGCACCGAAGTGTCTCCCTACTTGATGACGGGCCTAGGCATTCGCTACCCCCAATTTTCGACTGAAACGCTCATCTCTCGCGCTGAGAGTGCCCAAATGGGCTGGCGCTCAAGCAGCTCTGATCAGCGTGCCGAAGTATTGACTGATTGCCTGTATCGCATACAGATGCGTTTCTTTGATTTGGCTGTATCGACCATGCACACTACGGGTCAAGGATACATGATGAGTTTCCAGGCCAGCGGTCCTCATGCGAATGATCGAGCCATGGAAGCCATGACCATGGCGTATCAAGAATTGACTCGATTTGATTCTGAGGTGCAATTCGTGAAGCCCATGGGCAAATTCGATTTGACCCTGCGCAAGACCTATAAGCCCATTCCCCGTGGTTTGGGTTTGGTCATTGGGTGCAGCACCTTCCCAACATGGAATACCGTTCCAGGTTTGTTTGCCAATTTGATGTGCGGCAATGCTAGCATCGTAAAACCTCACCCCAAGAGCATTTTGCCCATTGCCCAGGTTGTTGGCGAAATGCAGAAGGCTTTTGAGGCTGCAGGTTTTGATCCTTATACCGTTCAATTGGCGGTTGATACCCTGGAGCAACCGGTGACCAAATCATTGGCCGAACACCCT
The DNA here is from genome assembly GCA_023254645.1 of Bacteroidia bacterium. Classification (GTDB taxonomy): domain Bacteria; phylum Bacteroidota; class Bacteroidia; order NS11-12g; family UBA955; genus JALRLA01. The sequence continues at coordinate 788 of JALRLA010000345.1, read as the reverse complement.
TCGATCAAATTGATCGATTACACGGGTGGCTCTCACTTTGGCGAGTATATCGAGTCACTGCCCGGTAAAACCGTCTTTACGGAAAAAGCAGGCGTGAATGGGGTGATCCTTGAATCAGTGAATCAACCTGCCGCGGTATTTGGCAATATTTCTTTTGCTGCTAGCTTGTACAGCGGTCAAATGTGTACCGCACCTCAGAACATTTTTGTACCTCAGGCTGGTATTCAAACGGCTGAAGGTTCATTGACCTTTGATCAGGTGGTTTCAGGCATAGCAGAAGCCATCTCAGGCTTGGCCAACAATCCCAAAATGGGACCCTTTACTTTGGGGGCCATCCAAAACGAAGCGACGGCCAAGCGCATTCAAAGCTTGTCAGGAGCAGTTTTGGCCGCTTCTTCTGTCGACAACCCCGAATTTGCTGATGCCCGTACATTGAGTCCTGCTGTTGTGGCTGTAGATGCTGCCGATACGGCAACTTGGAAGCAGGAGTGTTTTGGACCCGCTTTGTTTGTGATTCGCTGCAAGGATAGGGAAGAGGCATTGGCTCTTGCGGCACAATCAGCCGCAGAGTTGGGCGCCATTACGAGTCAGTGCTATTCGACCGATGAATCTTTCTGCGAGCAGGTCGCTGATGCCATGAATGCTGCGTTTGCCCCTGTAAGTTTCAATTTTACCGGAGCGGCCTTTGTCAATCAACATGCGGCTTTCTCTGATTTTCACGTCACCGGCGGCAACCCCAGTGGAAATGCCACTTTTGCCGATGCGAATTACGTCAACCGACGATTTGT
>JALRLA010000137.1 GCA_023254645.1 Bacteroidia bacterium | reverse complement strand
GGGAATCGATACCGGACGAGGAATGATGAATACAGCCTTGGTTTGGGTGTAATTGTCCGCGCATCCGAGGGCTGGAGAAGCCAACAAGGTCACCAAAAAGCTGCCGCCTTTGGTATAAGTATGATTGACATCCTTTCCTGTATCGCTATTGCCATCTTGGAACAACCAGGTGTATTTGATTCCTGAATAAGTAGCAGTAGACGTATTGGTAAACTGAACGAAGTTCGTGTTTTGACAACTGTCGCTGTAGGAAAAATCAAAGCCCAAAACCAAATTCTGCGTAGAGAATTTGATCGTCAGGTAGGAACTGGTCAGGTAATCGGGCGTAGCACCACCGTTGTGTTCGTAGAGTCGGAACTCGTAGCTCGTATTCTTCTTCAGATTGGTGATATTGACGCTATTGGTGATGTTATCATAAACCACATAGGAATTGGTTCCCATGTTGGTACCGCTCCCAAAGGCCGCCACAGCAGTGTATTTCGTTCCGTCTGAAGGCGTATTGGCCGAACCACTTCCCTCTATGAGAAGGCCCATTCTCCAAGTTCCATTTCCAGAAGTCCAAGACAATTGAGCGCTCGTACAGGTGAGCGTCCCAACCTTTCCATTACTCGAAGGAGTAGTGGGTTCTTGGGCCATCAACGTCCCCAGGGAAAAGGCAAAAACAAAGATGAAGGAAAGCAGTTTTTTCATTCCGCAAGGCAAATGTACTGAAAATAGACACCAATGCCTCGATGAGCGTGGCCTATCTGCTATACAAAACCAAATATTATGCTGTGCAGATATGGATAACTCCATTTGTTCTCGCTCTTAGTAAAAAGCAACTTTGATGTTGAAATGGAACCCACAGACAGCAAGCGAAGAAAACCCAATGGTTGGCCTAGCATTCTAAGCCTGAGTTCAGTATTGTTTCTCCTCGGTTTGGTAGGATTCAGTATACTGGGATTTCAAGGGCTATCCGAGCGCCTAATTGAAAGCAGCAGCATTGATGTTTACTTCGACGAAAGCAGCTCACGAGATGATATTTCGGAATTTCAACGCTCTTTGGAACGCGAAGAATGGGTGAAAGCCACCAAATTCATCAGCCGTGAAGAAGGCTTGCGCCAAATGGGTGAAAAATTCGATGCCGACCTGATGACCTATGCCGAGAGCGTTAACCTACCGCTCAGCATTGAAGTATACCCCAAAGCCAAGTTTGCTGTGCCCGGCATTCTATCCGTTAAGGTCAAAGAACTCAGACGAAGAGCCGGAGTAGAAGATGTTCTGTACCAGAAAATCTGGGTAGAACAAATGTCCCAAAACATCAAGCGCATACAGATCGGGCTGATCGCTTTGGCGGTATTGATGACGCTGGTTTCAGCGGGACTCATCCAAAGTGCCACCCGTCTTGGCATCTACTCCAACCGATTCATCATCAAGAGTATGCAACTGGTTGGCGCGACCAATGGCTTTATCGTAAGGCCCTTTGTATGGCGTTTCATCAAATATGCACTAGCCGCTTTCCCCATTGCTGCAGGCACTTTATGGGCCATTATTTATGGAATTCCAAGCTTAGACCCCGCCGGATTATTGAGCGGACAAGCCGCTTCCCTATTGGCTGACTTCAATCGTCACATCATTCCCTGGCAGGCTGCTGCCATGATGGGCTGTATTGGATTGTTTGGCATCCTATTGGCAGGCTTGGGCTCTTGGATGAGCACACGCAAATACTTGAAGGCAAAAATTGAGAATCTGTATTGATTCCTGCCCTCATTTGCCCAAATTTGCATAGACACCCATGAAAGAAACAGTATTTACAAAAAAGAACTACATGCTGACTGGTATTGCCTTGGCAGTCGTGGTCATTGGCTTTGTTTTGATGACAGGTACAGAAGGTGACATTTACGATTTTCGCCGAACTACTCTGGCTCCTATCGTGGTACTCGCTGGATTCGGCTTGGGCATTTACGCCATTTTCCACAAAGACAAGGCCTAAGTCATGACCTGGCTGGAAAACGTTTGGCTTTCCATTCTGGAAGGTATCACCGAGTTTTTACCCGTATCCAGCACAGGCCATCTGATGATGGGTACCCAGCTCTTGGGATTGAAAGCCGAAGAAGTTGATACCTATATCATCTGTATTCAATTTGGAGCCATAGCCTCGGTAGTCTGGCTCTATTGGAAACGATTTTTCGGACCTCAAGCTTGGTCCTTGTACACTAGATTGCTCGCAGGCTTCATTCCTGCTGCCGTCTTAGGTTTGGCCTTTGATGATTTGTTGGAGCAGCTATTGCAAACTCCTGCAGTGGTGGGTATAATGCTCATTTCAGTTGGTCTATTCTTGGTCTTCATGGACAAATGGCTTCCCGGGGGTGATCGAACACTCGATGATGTCACACACAAGGACGCATTTGTGATCGGAACCATTCAGTGTTTGGCCATGATTCCAGGAGTCAGCCGAAGTGCCGCTACCATTGCCGGCGCATTAGGATGCAAACTGAGCAAGAAAGCTGCCATGGAGTTTAGCTTTCTTTTAGCGGTACCCACTTTATCAGCTGCCGGTCTTTACAAATTGCTAAAGAACTTTGATTCTCTAAGTTCTGACCAACTTTACGACATCGCTTTGGGCAATGTTCTAAGCTTTTTTACCGCCTTATTGGCCATTCGCTTTTTCTTGCGCTGGGTCGAAAATCGAGGCTTTGCTTTTTTCGGATTTTACCGCATTGTCGCAGGCGCAGCCTTCTTGTGGTACCTTTTAGGGTAATGAAGAAAACAGCGCTAATTTTTAGCTTGAGTTTATTTGCTACTGCTTCATTTGCACAGCAACAAAAGCTGGCGAGATTGCAGTACGGAGGCGGCGGAGACTGGTACAGCTCTCGAACCGCCCTTCCCAATTTGGCCCTGTATTGCAACCTCCAAATTGCGACTCGATTCCAGCGAGAAGAAGCCGTGGTGCAGGTTGGAAGTTCTGACCTATTTCAATACCCCTTTGCCTTTCTCACCGGTCACGGAAACGTGGTATTCAGTGAAAGTGAGGCGGCCAATCTTCGCCTGTACCTCGAATCGGGAGGCTTTCTGCACATTTGCGACAACTATGGTTTGGACGCCTTTGTGAGACGTGAGATGAAAAAAGTATTTCCCGAATTGGAATTTCGCCTGGTCCCCTTTTCTCACCCGGTTTACAAGGGCCCTTTCTCTTTCTCTGCGGGTCTACCCAAAGTTCACGAGCACGATGGGAAATCCCCCCAAGGTTGGGGCCTATTCCTAGGTGATCGACTGGTCTGTTTTTACGATTACCAGTGTGATTTGGGCAACGGATGGGAAGACGCTGAGGTCTACAATGACCCGGAAGCCATTCGTATCAAAGCTTTGCAAATGGGTGCCAACTTGGTGGCTTACGCCTTGGGGCAATAAAAAAGGGGCCGAAGCCCCTTTTAGAAAATTCATTGGAATTAACGAACCTCTCGTATCCAAACTTGAGGCACAAGACCTTCGAAGTAGTACATGCTCTTGTTTGCATCTTTTTCTGAACCGAAATGCTTCACAAACACATAATAACTCTTGTTCTTGGGATCGTACATCTTGTAAGCGATCACATCCTTCTCGTACAAATCTTTGATTTGCTTGTTGGCTTTGGCCTCACTGGAATGCAAGCCCGTAACCAAATAGAATCCAGGAGCCGAGGCCACCTTTTCCAAATCAGGCAACAAAATACCACTGGTATCGTAACCCAAACCAAAGTTCTCCAAGTCTTCCAAGCTGCGAATGGTCGCCTCTTTGCGCACAGCGGCTCCAGCGATTCCTTGATCGTCATTGTAGGAACCTGAACCCGAACCATCGTCACTTCCATCGCCGCGCATTCCGCCACCCAAGGCAGAGAATCCAACGTTCAATTGAAATTCATGCGAAGGGCCGAGGGCAATACGAGAGGGACCGCTAGGCGTATTGTACGCATAGCTAAACTGCATGTCGTCTTGAGGTTTGAACCCCACATTGGCTCCTACCTGACCCAAATTATTGGCTCCAGCACCAAACCAGAACATATCCTGGTACCACAAGCTGACGTTCCCTTGGAACAAGTAATAACTCCAGTCATATGCATACACGTGAACAGCGGGCTTCAACAGCATGTCTGCACCCACTTCAGCTTGGAAGCCCAACAAGAAGTTGGCTTGTGTTTGCATGTCGTAGGCCGCAGAATAGTTGTAGTAGGAGTAATCAAACGTGGGCTTAGGCAAACGAGACAAGGAAGCACCCGCGAACCAATTCTCTCCTTTGGCATACATCGAAGCGCGCAAATCAGCGCGAGTCACCGCAGGGGAGAATATCAATGCCTTAATGATGGGGTCATTGTCATGAATGTAGATCGCTTTGCTAGGATCAAAACTCTGACGCAAGGCGCCCACGCTGACACCCAACGATAAATCGGCCGTACCACCCAAACCAATGGTATACGCATAAGTGGCGTAGGTATTTTGGGTTTCGGCAAATCCATAGCGCTCGCGCATGTAATACAAGCCAAATCCCGTGTTTTTAGAAGCCATCGGCATGCTCACATTCATCACACTGTGCTGAGGGCTGCCTGGTACATCCGAAAACATTTTGTTGTGAAAGAGACTCAAGCCACCCATTTCCATATTGCCTACGGCCGCTGGAATGATGGAAGCATGATCCATGTAAAACTGATCCAATCTCACACCCATCTGGGCGTTCAAGGGAAGGCCAAGAGCCAATCCGATCAATGCAATGGTGAATTTTTTCATGGTTGTTTCGAATTAGCGTATGACTTGAATGTATCCACGGAACTGTTCGCCCGTAAATCGATTTTTCATGTAGTAGAAGTAAATACCGTCTGGCAAGGTTTCTCCGTTTATGTCGGTAGCCATCCAGTCGTTTTGGTAGTCCGAACTTTCGTAAATGAGCTTGCCTTGGCGGTCGTGAATGTCAATGTCGTACAAGAACAGATCGGCCAGTTCGATCAAATCCCAAGCGTCGTTTTGACCGTCGTTGTTCGGGGTGATCAAATTGGGAATTCTCAATATCGGCGGATCGACAACCGTCACCAACACCGAATCGATGTCGGCACAACCATTGGAATCCAAGCTGTTCAAGTAGTACATGGTAGTCGACAAGGGTCGAGCAATGACTTGCGCTTTGGTCGAGTCGTCCAACGTATTGCCAGGTGACCAAGTGAAATTGGTTGCACCCTTTGACCACAAAGTGGCGTATTTACCTCGATAAATGGTCGTATCACTGAAGGCTGCTACATTAGCGGGAGGGAAAGCCAATATTTGAACTGAATCTTCAGTGAAACAAACCCCACCAACGCTGTAGGATCGAACCTTGTACCAACCTTTGTTGTAGAAGCTGCGCACGCGAGCCACACTGCTGTCTTTCAGCCAACTGATGCTGTCACCGCCAATGACGGTCACTTCCAAACTATCTCCCTTACAAAGCGGCAGGCTGCCGTTGTATGAGAAACTCAAATTGGGCTTCTGAATGAAGGTCAAGCTTTGGCGCGCGGTATCCGAACAGCCGGCATCGCTGGTGAGCACATAGGATACATCCATAGGACCGACATTGTCTACCCAAACCACGGGGCTATCCAAAGACGACAAATTGCCGTTGCCAAAATCCCACAACTTGTAGATGATCGGATCAACCGAGGTACTGGCGGTATCGTAGAAGAAAATGCTATCGGGAACACAAATGCCCTCTGAATAGAAAGCTGCTACCGGTGAAGGAGCCACGGTGTAGGTCTTGAACATGCTATCGGCGCAGCCGTGAATGTTCTCGGCATACAAACGAATCGTGTAAGTGCCCACCGAATCAAACTGGTGATTGGTAGAAGTAGCGGGCAATTCCGTATTGCCATCTCCGAAATCCCAACTGGTCAACTTCATGGTATCGTCGGCATCAAAGAGTTCCTCTTTGACGAAAAAGAAGTTGTTCTCGTTCAAGCACTGGGTGCTATCGTTAGGTGACACCATGGGATCCAAGAAGAAGCTAACCTTGGGCAAGTAATAGACCCGAATTTGCTGCACTGAAGAATCTTGACAGCCTTCAACCGAGTTGGCGATCAAGGTGACATCGTGAGCACCTGGAGTATTGAATCCTTTTTTTATCAATGTATCGATGTACTGCGGCGGGGTTTGGTCAATGATCCAGTTGTAGATGATCTGGTTATCAGGAATGGTCGTTGACTTGACACGACGCATCACGGTTGTATCGCCCAAACACACCTGCTCCGTCGTAAACGATGGAGTTGGCTTCGGATGTACCTTGATCCAGTAGGAAGCTGTATCTGTACAACCGTCGGTGGTAATTACCTTCAAGGTAGCCTTGTAGGTTCCTACTGCTGCATATTGGTGAGTAGTATTGGGATAAGTAGAATCATTCACCGAGAAATCACCGAAGTTCCACACATAGATATCGGCAACCGTACCTTTCAAATTGGTCTGATCGTTGGTTTGGGTCACCTCATCCAAACAAGTGTGACTCAAGGTAAATTTCGCATCAGGGATGGCATTGACCGTGTGATAGTATTCGGTTGAATCCACACAACCAAAATCTGAAGTCACCTTCAACTTGATGATGTAGACGCCGGGAGCCAAATACTTGTAGGCAATG
>JALRLA010000129.1 GCA_023254645.1 Bacteroidia bacterium | reverse complement strand
ATGCAGCCAATCGTATTCGGCCAATTTCCCGTCGAGAACTTCGTCATCAAAAACCACATCGTAGGGTATTTCGGCATAGGTCAGCACCAAGGTCACAGCGTCATCCCAGGGTTGCTTGGTTTTGGGTGAGTAGACAGCAATTTTGGGAGCGCTCAGCAATTTGATGGCGTTCATGTTGACCTCGGGGTTGGCTACCGTGCTGAAAAGGGCGTTGGCATCGGCCTCGCTAATAACCTCGTATCGAATGCCCCGCAATTTGCAGGCCTCTTCAATGCTGGTTTCGTGGGGGAAGAGGAAGCTTCCGCCGCGGTAATTCAACACCCAATTGGCTTCGCCTCCTTGGTTGAGCCACCAATAGGTCAGTCCATACGATTTGAGGTGGTTGAGCTGGGTTTCATCCATCGGGACCAATATGCGACTCGCCCATGCTGTCGACAGGCTCAGCAGCAGGCAAAGACCCGTTAAAAGGAGATTCTTTGTCCTAGCCATACCAATGCTACTCCTATGAAGAGCGATGCTGCTCCGTAGGTCATTCCCAATTTCCATTCTCCTGCCTGCAGGTAGCGCAAGATCTCCAATCCAAATCCAGAGAAGGTCGTGAACCCGCCCAAAAATCCAACCGTTACCGCCAATCTCAGCCCTTCGTGTTGAATGCGGGACCAGCAAAGTCCCATCAGCAAACAGCCCAGTAAGTTGGCCGTGAAGGTTGCCCAAGCGAACTCTTGCACCGAGAAGGGTAGGCGTTGCCCCAAAGCCCAGCGGCATAAACTTCCCAGCCCTCCGGCGAGTCCAATTCCTACAGCATTCAATAGGCTCATGCCGTGAAATTACACCTAAATTCGTGCTGTGAAAGTGCAATTGGTCTCCTTCTTCGACGAAAGTCCCCGCGTTCGGCGTTTTCGCTTTCGCTACGACTTGAATCCAGAAGCCTTTGAAGAAGCGGTCGCTGCCTACCGCCAATACGCCGGTTTGCCTGCCACAGACCCCGTTTACCGCCCTGGTCAATACGTCAGTTTGCTGGCCGAAGGTGTGTTTGAACATGCCCGATCGTATAGCATTTGCCAGTGGTGGCCCCATCTCGAATTTGAATTGTGCATCGTATTGAACGAAGAGGGAGCATTCACCCGCTGGTTGTTTGCGCAAGAAGCCGGTGCTGTGTTGGACTGTACTCCGCCCTTGGGTCGCTTCGTTCTGGAAGATGATTCGCTTGATACGCGGCTAGTATTCATCGCGACAGGAACGGGGTTAGCACCCTTGATTCCTATGGTGGAGCAGGCATTGAAGCGTGGCCATCAGCAGGTTCATTTGTACGCCGGTCATCGCTACTCTGAAGACGAATTATTCGAAAAAGAATTGCAGAATCTGCAAGCCGAATTTCCCCAATTCGAGTACCTGGCCACGGGTAGCCGCGAGCCCATTCGGAGCCAGCAGGGATATGTTCATGCTTTGTACGAACAGCACTTGACGCCTCAGCCCATTCGCTTCTACGCCTGCGGATGGAAAGCCATGCTCCATGAATGCCGAGATCGGCTCAAGCAGGCTGGGTTTACACGTCGCGATTATCGCATTGAAGCCTACGATTGAGCCAAAGTTGGGACTTGAACAGTGGAGCAGGGATTGCAACCCTTGGCGAACTAGGCTTAAAATTTGGTAATTCAATGACTTGTCCCGTATAATTGCATCCGAATCGAAGGCCCAAGCCTGAAATTCATCCCCCTACTTTAATGATTTTAATCGCAGAGGCTTAGACCTCTTCCCAATACACAATTCATGGCAGAATTTCCAGATTTCGGAAACATGGGCGTGGGCGAATTGCGCGCCTTAGCAGATACGTTGGATGTTAAAGGTTCATCCAAGATGAAAAAGAGCGAGTTGATCGATGCTCTGATGGAAATCGCTCAAGGACCCGAGAAAAAGCCTGCTGCGGCAGCAGAAGCTCGAGGCCGTAAGCGCAAAGAGGTTGAAGCCGAAGAACCGGTTGATGCCTCTCCGCAACTGACAGAAGCCAATGCAGAACCTGCGGCTGATCAAGAGACACCGGTTGAAGGACGCCGTTTGCGCGAGCGACGCAAACGTCCAACTTCTGAAGAGTCAGAAGGGGCTTCAGAAACAGAAGCTTCATCTGCCGATGGTAGTGAAGAGCCTAGAAGAGAGCGCCGCGGTACACGCGATGCCCATACTGAGCGAGAGGGAAGAGAAGGCCGTGAAGGACGCAAGCCCCGAGAAGAACGTGAGCCTCGTCAACCACGTGAAGGAAGAGAGCCCCGCGAAGGAAGAGAGCCCAGAGAAGGGCGCGAACCTCGTGAAACCTTGTCGGCTGAAGAGCGCAAACGCAAAGAGCAATTGCAATACTTTACCGAAATGGAAGGTGTGGTCAGCACCCAAGGAGTTTTGGAGCTGGTTCCTGATGGATACGGTTTCTTGCGTTCTCCCGATTACCATTACATGGCTTCTCCTGATGACGTGTATGTGCCGGGTTATATGATCAAACAAAACGGTTTGAAAACCGGTGATACCCTGCGAGGCCCCATTCGTCCTCCCAAAGAGAGCGAAAAATATTTCTGTCTGGTGCGCATAGATACGGTCAACGGTCGCACGCCTGATGAGGTCAAAGACCGCGTGGCCTTTGAACACTTGACACCCTTGTTCCCGGATGAGAAGTTGAATTTATGCGATCATCCAAAGCATTACAGCAACCGTATCATCGACATGATTTCTCCCATTGGTAAGGGACAACGTGGTTTGATTGTGGCCCAGCCCAAAACGGGTAAAACCTGGTTGCTCAAAGGAATTGCCAACGCCATTGCCAAAAACCACCCAGAGGTGTATATGATCATTTTGCTGATCGATGAGCGACCTGAAGAGGTAACGGATATGTCTCGCAGTGTTCGAGCCGAAGTGGTCGCATCTACCTTTGACGAACCTGCTGACAAGCACGTGCGTTTGACCAATATTGTTTTGGAAAAAGCCAAGCGATTGGTGGAGTGCGGTCACGATGTAGTGATTTTGTTGGATTCCATTACGCGTTTGGCTCGTGCTTTCAATACGGTTCAACCCGCTTCGGGTAAGATTTTGTCAGGCGGTGTGGATGCCAATGCCCTTCAAAAGCCCAAGCGCTTCTTTGGTGCGGCTCGAAACATTGAAAATGGGGGTTCTTTGACCATTTTGGCCACAGCCTTGACTGATACAGGTTCAAAGATGGACGAGGTCATCTTCGAAGAATTCAAGGGTACAGGCAACATGGAATTGCAACTCGATCGTCGCTTGTCCAATAAGCGCATATATCCGGCCATCGAGATCTTGTCTTCCAGTACTCGCCGGGATGATTTGTTGGTTGACAAAACGACCAATCAGCGCATGTGGG
>JALRLA010000077.1 GCA_023254645.1 Bacteroidia bacterium | reverse complement strand
CCAGAAGCACCGCCTTTATGGCAACTATTGTCAAAATAGCCGGCTTTTCTGCCTTGTTGCGCGTGGCCATGGCTTTTGAACCTATGTCTTTGTGGTACCAAAATGCTGTAGCGATATTGGCGATTTTGAGCATAGTGGTAGGCAACATGATGGGATTGGTTCAAACCTCACCCAAGCGCATGTTGGCGTATTCCAGCATTGCACATGCTGGCTATATGCTGCTGGTTCTCCTGTTGGTCGGTCAAGCGCAATTCGAAGCTGATTCGATTCTGTACTTGTATCTGGTGGCATACAGCATTGCCAGTACCGGAGCCTTCGCTTGGATTGAATGGGCTACACAGCGCAGCGGTAAAATGGATTTCTCCATGTTCAATGGTTTGTCTAGCAACCGATTGGCCATTGTAAACATGGTCATCGTCTTCTTGTCTTTGGCGGGAATTCCCTTGACGGCTGGATTTGCAGGCAAGTATTATTTGTTTGCCTCTGCATTCTCCATTCATCCCTTGGCCGTTGGTTTTGCCCTATTGGGTTCGCTGTTGAGCATTGCGTATTACTTCCGAGCTTTCCGATTTGCCTTTGCAGATACTCAAGAATCAAAGCCCGCTGAGAAATTCTCATGGGTGTTGATGCTGGTTTCTGTGGCTATTTTGCTCGTGGGTTGTGCACCCATGTGGTTCATGCCTTAAAAGCAGAACCCGATTCGGTAAACGATTCGTCCTAAAGGAGAAATTTGAGCCATCTCTGCTTGGGTAGACAAGCCCACCATGGCCCAAGATCCCATGTTTTGCCCATAAATGAATCCCAGGCCTACAATGGGAGACTGAAATGTTCTTGGGCCTATTCCGTTGGGGTCTTGAGAGCGAATCCATTTGTATTCGCCTTGAATGAACAAGGATTCAACGGCCAAACGAAAAAAGGCTTCTCCGCCCACTTGCATTTGTGTTCTTGGCACCATTCCGGCTGCCGTCACCAAAGCAAAATGAGGGCCAACTCCGGCATAAATACGGTTCTTTAAATTGTACATAGCAATGGGATAGGCCTCCAAATAAATGCCGTTGTTCAAGGAAAAAATCTGAGTTTCCAATCCGTATTGAAGATGTTCCGAGAAGGAAAGAGCTGATGATCGCTGGTACTCGTCATCCGAATTTCGTTGCTGGGATAAACGGCTGCTGTCCAACCCTTCGTATTGAGCCTGAACAGCGCTAAAGGACAGGGCCAGTATGACGATTGCGTAAACTTTCTTCAGCATGGGCTTACTCCTTGATTGCCCGCAATAATAGTGGTTAATTTGCAGTGCATGACAAGTAGCAGCAAGCAGGTCCACAATTTCTCAGCGGGCCCCTCCATCTTGGCCGCCTCGGCCTTTGAAAAAAGCATACAGGACATCCAAAATTTTGCCGGAACCGGATTGTCGGTTCTTGAGGTGTCTCACAGAGGAAAAGAATTCCAAGCCGTTATGGACCAGGCCCACGCTTTGGTCAAGGAACTTTTGGGCTTGAACGACGAGTGGGATGTGCTCTTTCTACAAGGCGGGGCCAGCACTCAGTTCTACCAAATTCCCATGAATTTCTTGAGAACCAAAGCCGCCTACCTGAATACCGGTGTATGGGCCAAGAAGTCTTTGGCTGAAGCCAAGGCCTACGGTTCAGTTGACGTTGTTGCCAGCAGCGCTGATTCGAATTTCAACCACATTCCCGCGGTTTATTCGGTTCCGTCAGATGCCGATTATTTCCACTGCACCAGTAACAACACCATTTACGGTACCCAGATGCACAGTTTCATCGATAGCCCTGTGCCGATGATCTGCGACATGAGCAGCGATATTTTCTCTCGCCCTGTCGATATTTCCAAATTTTCCATGATTTATGCCGGTGCCCAAAAGAACATGGGCCCTGCTGGTGTGACGTTGGTAGCCATTCGCAAATCCATGTATGAGCAGGTAGCAGACCGACACGTTCCCACCATGTTGCGTTACTCGGTGCATGCTGAAAATGGCAGCATGTTCAATACGCCGCCCGTTTTCCCCATTTTGGTCTCCAAATACAACTTGGAATGGGTGAAAGAAATGGGTGGATTGGAAGCCATGGCTCAGCGAAATCAAGCCAAAGCCGATTTGCTGTATTCGGCCATCGATGCCAGTCCTGTTTTCAAAGGAACAGCTGAATTGGATTCACGCAGCCAAATGAACGTTTGTTTCGTTCCTCAAGAAGAAAACCCTGAGTTGGAAGCCCGATTCATGGCCGCTTGCAAAGAGGCAGGAATTAGTGGCATAAAGGGCCATCGCTCTGTCGGCGGATTCCGCGCCTCCCTTTACAACGCTCTACCAATAGAAAGCGTTCAAGCCTTGGTTCAAGTCATTCAATCCTTCTCTTAATTCATGAAAATTTTAGCCAACGACGGCATTGATGCCGCAGGAAAAGCCATACTGGAAGCCGCGGGTTTTCAGGTTAGTACCGACAAAATCGCCCAAGGTGATTTAGCCGGCAGAATTGGAGAATACGATGCCTTGATCGTTCGAAGTGCCACCAAGGTGACTGCTGAAATCATGGATGCGGGCAACCTGAAACTCATAGCCCGCGCGGGAGTAGGAATGGACAACATTGACTTGGCTCATGCGGGATCCAAAGGAATAATAGTAGTCAATACCCCCAATGCTTCATCGCGTAGCGTAGCAGAATTGGTGTTTGCGCATTTGTTCTCGGTTTCTCGCTATTTGCACGAGTCGAACCGCGCCATGCCTGAAAAAGGCAAAGAAGAGTTTTCTGTTTTGAAAAAGAAAGCCTCCAAAGGCTTTGAATTGACGGGCAAGAAACTCGGCATCATTGGCTTTGGACGCATTGGAATGGAAGTAGCGAAAATGGCCATTGGGCTGGGCATGGAAGTCTTGATTTACGACTACAAAGAGCGCAGCTTTGAAGTAGTGGTTCATCACAATTCAGCCTACCAGCAGCACAATTTCCAGGTGGTGTTGAAAGGCCAA
>JALRLA010000013.1 GCA_023254645.1 Bacteroidia bacterium | reverse complement strand
ACACACTGAAAAAGCAAGTTGAGGTTCGCCCTAAACCTGAAGTAATTTTCACGGCAGACACAACCACGCAGTGCTACAGCTCCAATACATTCAAGTTCACAAGCCAGTCAACTATTGCTCAAGGTTCATTTACTTACCAATGGGATTTTGGAGATAACAATTTCGCAAGCAATGCATCACCCGTTAGTCATTCGTATGTAAGCGATGGCCAATACAAAGTGAAAGTCATCGGCACTTCCAACTATGGCTGTAAAGATTCCTATTCCATTGATGTGACGGTTTATCCAAGTCCCAACGCCGATTTTACAATCAATGACAGCGACCAGTGTTTGACTGGGAATTTATTTGCCTTTACCAATAATTCGAACATTGCGAGTAATGGAGGGGGATTGGTATACGAATGGGACTTTGGAGATGGTACTCAAAGTGTACAATCCAATCCCAACAACAAAGTGTATAGCCAATATGGAATCTATACCGTTACACTGAAAACAAAGAGTAGCTATGGGTGCACAGATGATGTAGTAAGTAAAGTAAGGGTTTATGCTATGCCAAGTCCTGACTTTACCATTAACAATGATACCCAATGTTACCAGGCTCACAGATTCAATTTTACCAATACCTCCCAATTGGCCAATAACAATGGAACATTAAGCTATGCATGGGAATTTGGAAATGGAGACAGTTCGACAGCCATGAGTCCGAGCAACATTCAGTATGGTTCAGTTGGAAGTTTCATGGTAACCCTGCGAGCCAAAACTTCTTATGGATGTGAAGAATCCATACTCAAGTCTGTAGTTGTTCTGCCAAGTCCTGACTCCCCTATGATTGCTATAGATCTCCCCATTGCTTGTTATGGCATGGTAGGGGCATTGCGGGTTACAAACCCCATTGGGAATTACCAGTATTCATGGAACGGAGGTGCATATACAAGCAATCCAGTTTTGACCATTGCCCCTGCTGGTAATTATTCAGTAATCGTAAAAGATGCTAACGGCTGTACTTCAAAACAATCGATTGCCTTGGCACAGCCTCAGTTGTTGAAGGTCGCCATTGATAGTGTAATAAACGTCAAATGTGGCGGTGATTGGTCTGCCTTTGCACACGCTGTGGCAACAGGTGGAACTCCAACCTATCAGTATACTTGGAGAAATAAGAATCTACCCGGTTTCATTCCGCCATCTGGAGATATTTTGCAAAAAGCACCTGCCGGATATTATACTATTAAGGTTGTCGATTTCAATGGATGTGAAGCTGCTGATTCAGTCGTTATTAAGGAAAATTCCAAGATCAATCCAAAACCTGTTATTGTAAGGCAAATACCATGCTTTGATAGCTTAGGGCTTGTGCGCAGTTATGCATTTGGCGGTGTGCCCCCTTATCAATATGAGTGGGATGAATCTGGAATTATGGGCCCCGACTCGGCCTTGTTTAAAGCAGGTCAGCATATGCTTCGGGTGTACGATGACTCAGGGTGTACGGCGGGTCCGGTTCCCATAAATCTTGCTCAGCCAGCCCAGCTTCGATTGAGCCAAATGGATTCTGTAGATGTGTCGTGTTTTGGGCGCTCTGATGGTGCATTGACAGCACAGGCAACCGGCGGTACAACTCGATATACCTATCGTTGGAGAAATAGTTCGGGTACTTTGGTG
>JALRLA010000002.1 GCA_023254645.1 Bacteroidia bacterium | reverse complement strand
CGAAGTGCGCCCAATTCAACTACTATTACGCCTTTTCAGTCGAGCCAAATGCTGGATGTCGGTCCTTGGAATAGGATTGATCAACAGCACTTTTGCGCAGGAATCTGACAGCCTTTCCAAGGCTTCCATTTTTGAAGAGGTCGTAGTAACGGGTACTCTTAGGGCTATGTCAAAACTTGAAAATCCTGTACCTGTTGAAGTTTTTACTGCCCAATATTTCAAGGCCAATCCTACGCCATCTGTCTTTGAAGCCCTGCAGGGAATCAACGGGGTGAGACCCCAGATTAACTGCAGCATTTGCAATACCGGAGATGTCCATATCAATGGGCTGGAAGGTCCCTACACCATGGTTCTGGTGGATGGAATGCCCATCGTTAGCGGATTATCAACCGTATATGGCCTATCCAGTATGCCTCAGTCCATCATTGATCGTGTCGAAGTCATCAAAGGGCCAGCCTCTACCCTATACGGAAGCGAGGCTGTAGGGGGCCTGATCAACATCATCACGAAAAAAGCAGAGAATACCATACCCCTTCAGGTAGACATCATTTCGAACACTTGGGCAGAAACCAATGTGGATCTAGGATGGGCCACCAAAATGGGCAGTAGACTGCATTCGCTGGTAGGATTGAACCGTTTCTACTACCAAAACCCCATTGACCACAATTCAGATGGCTTTACCGATGTCACCCTGCAAGACCGTATATCCTTGTTCAACAAATGGAGCATGGAACGCAGAGAGGGTCGTTTGCTCACTGTCGCTGCTCGCTATGTGAATGAAGAACGCTGGGGCGGTCAACAGCAGTGGACACCTGAATTCCGAGGAAGTGATAGCATTTATGGAGAAAGCATCGATACCCGTCGGTGGGAGTTCTTTGGTCAATACCAGCTGCCTTTTCAAGAGAATGTGATGCTCAGCTTCAGCGCCAATGGCCACCAACAGAACAGCGCTTACGGGAATCTGTTGTTCAATGCTCAACAGCGAGTGGGATTTGCTCAATGCACTTGGAACAAAACCCTGAATCAACATCATTTTCTGGCTGGCATCACTTATCGCTACACATTCTACGACGACAATACAGTGGTGACAACCCTTTTCGATTCATTAGGTCAATCGTTCAACCTCGCTCAAATCACCCATTTGCCTGGTTTGTTTGGTCAACACGAATGGAACTTGGGCACTGGAAAAGTCTTGTTAACGGGCCTTCGCTACGACAGGAATTCCATTCATGGAAACATTGTCAGTCCGCGGCTAAACTTTAAATGGAAATCTCCGAATGGCCAACAAGTGTTGCGCTGTGGGATTGGCAACGGATACAGAATTGCCCAAGTTTTCACCGAAGACCATGCCTCCCTTACTGGGGCAAGGAAGGTTGTATTTCTATCGCAATTAAAACCGGAAAGGTCTTGGAACGGCACTATCAATTTCACCAAACGAATGCACAATCAAAATGGAACCCTCCTTGGAGTGGATGCCGCCATTTTCTATACCCATTTCGATAACAAAATCATCGCTGACTTAACGACAGATCCCAACAAAATCATCTATGACAA
>JALRLA010000404.1 GCA_023254645.1 Bacteroidia bacterium | reverse complement strand
ATTTCAAGCGGTAAACCATTCTTCTAAGGTATCAATAATAGTTTGAGCGATGCGGCTCTTTTCTTCTGTTTTTGTTTCGTAGCGTTGTCCCTCGGCCCCCAAGATGAGCACCTGGTTGGTTTCGGTTCCAAAGCCGGAATGTGGCCCGGTTTCATTGATAACGATGGCGTCCAAGCCTTTCGTTTGCAACTTGGATTTTCCATAGGATTCAGCCTCTTGGGTTTCCAGGGCAAATCCAACCACGCGTTGACCCGCGGGTCGGTTGCTGGATAGGTTGCTCAGTATATCGGCATTGGGAATCAGTTCCAAGGTCCAGTCCTTTTCAGACTTTTTGATTTTTTGATTGGCTGTTTGGGAAGGTCGGTAATCGGCTACTGCAGCCGCCATGAAGATCCAATCGCATTCGCTTTGGTATTTCAAGCAGGCAGCGTGCATGTCGGCCGCTGATTCCACTCGGTGGGTCTGAATCCAATGGGGGGCTTCTAGGTGTGTAGGACCCAAAACCAAATGCACCGAAGCACCTTGTTGGGCCAAAACCTTGGCCAACTCAATGCCCATACGACCGCTGCTTCGGTTGCCGATGAAGCGAACGGGGTCGATGGCTTCGTGAGTAGGGCCTGCGGTAATCATCACCGTTTTGCCTGCCCAAGCCGAGTTGGGAGGGCAGAAGTGATCCACCAAGGCTTGGGTGATTTCTTCGGGTTCGGCCATGCGTCCTTTTCCGATCAATCCGCTGGCCAATGGGCCTTCATTGGGTTCGATAATGGATTGATGGTCTTGTTCTGCAAATGCGAGCAAGTTGGCTTGCACCGAGGCATGGGTATACATGTCCAAATCCATCGCGGGGGCTATCCAAACGGGACAGCGGGCCGAAAAATAGGCCGTTGTCAGCAGGTTGTCGCACTGGCCATTGACCAATTTGGCCAGGGTATTGGCCCCGCAGGGAGCAATGATGAAGGCATCTGCCCACAATCCCAGCTCCACATGGTTGTTCCAAGTTTTGGCTTCCGGATCGAAAAAGGGAGACAGGACAGGATTCTCCGAAACTACTGAAAGGGTTTCGGCTGTAACAAAACGAAGGGCCATCTCTGTGGTGATGACCCGCACGTTTGCACCTTGTGCTTTCAGTAAGCGCACAAGGTGAGGGGTTTTGTAGGCGGCAATGCCACCACTGATCCCCAGTAAAATGTTTCGGCCCTTAAGCGCCGGCTTCTGTAGCTGGAGCATCGGGGAGCCTCCAGTATGTTTTTTGGTCTACGAATTCTTGAGTGGCCTGCAAGGTGGGCTTGGGCTGGCGCTCGTACATCAAAGAAATTTCGATTTGCTCACGATTCTCTTGGATTTCTTCCAAGTTGTCGATGTCGTTCACGAAAGGCTCCAAGCGACCGCGC
>JALRLA010000372.1 GCA_023254645.1 Bacteroidia bacterium | reverse complement strand
ATTCATTTTCCCGCATAAAGAGCGCTGCGATTTGGTAGTCCAGAACGATGGCCCCGTGCACGAAGATGTTGAGTACATCATCGACCGCATATTGGCTCAAGCCGACGCCTCCGTAGTGGCCGAGTTGGGCAATATTTAAGGGCTTCGACGCCTAGGATAGCCTGAATTGATGGGCTTAATAACAAGGAATACCGACGTCATAGAATCGGCTTTATGCTCTTTACAAGTGCAAACGCGACTTGCGATCCAACAGAATTTCTTCGGTTTCGACGTGATCTGGGTCGGGAACGCAGCAATCTACGGGGCAAACCGCCGCACATTGAGGTTCTTCGTGAAATCCTACGCATTCGGTGCATTTGTCAGGTACAATGTAGTAGACCTCGTCGCTGACCGGAGCAAATTTCTCATGGACGTCAACCTCTGCTCCGCTGGCTAGATTGAATCTGCCAGTCAGGTCATTTCCATCGGCGATGGCCCATTGCATCCCAGCCTCATAGATGGCATTGTTGGGACATTCGGGCTCGCAAGCTCCGCAATTGATGCATTCGTCAGTAATGATAATGGCCATGTGCGGTGCAAAGTTACGGCACTTTTGTATTTTCGACCATGCAAATTGCCATTCTCAGCGATGTTCATGACAACCTCAAAGCCCTAGAAAAGGCTTTGTCTAACATTCAATCCCGAAACGTTACCGATTTGGTCTTTTGCGGAGACTTCTGTGCCCCATTTTCAGCGCGATTGATGGCTGAATCGGGCCTGCATGTTCATGCCGTTTTTGGCAATAACGATGGCGATCGGTTTCAAATTGCCAAAGTGGCCCAGGAATACCCCAACCTGAAACTGTATGGAGAATACATCGGCGATGAGGGCCAAAAGTTGGTCTTGGATGGCCAATCGTTTGGGGTTACTCATTATCCCTATTATGCCAAGACCATGGTCAAAACCGGTTGGTACGATGCGGTCTTTTTTGGCCATAGCCATCAGGTGCATCGCCAGAAATACGGGCCTTCTTTGCTCTTGAATCCGGGCGAGATTGCCGGTCAAATGGGCGGTTCTACCTTCGCTATTTACGACACCGAATTCCGTTCATCCGAAATCATTGCACTATGAGCCAATACCGTTGTTTGCAATCCTGGTGCCCCGTTCGTAAAGGACCCAGTTCGGCCTCTGAAATGGTCAGCAGTTTGCTCTTTGGCGAGACCTGCACCGCCACGGCTGAAGAAGGGGAGTTTTTAAAGGTGAGTTGCGATCACGACGGCTACGAAGGCTGGGTGTCCAAGTTGTACATAGAGCCCATCTCGACGGTAGAGGCTTTTGATGCCCGCATCTTGACCCGCGGCCAATACTTGGAAAGCGACCGTGGGGAGCGAATCGACTTGAGTCCCGGCTCTTTAATTCCCTCCAGCGGATATTTCGTGCACCAAGACCGCGGTTTTCAACGCCAAGGCCCGCTGTCTAGCCCCCAAGGCGTGGTGGAATTGGCCCATGCCTTTTTGTATACTCCTTATCTCTGGGGAGGGCGTGGCCTATTTGGGATTGATTGTTCCGGTTTGGTTCAGGTGATTGGAAGCCTAATCGGTGAGAAGATGCCCCGCGATGCCTGGCAGCAAGCCCTGATGGGCAATGCCAAGTTGTACCGCGAAAGAACGGCAGGTGACCTAGCGTATTTTCAGAACCATGCCGGTAAAATCACTCATGTGGGAATATTGATAGACCCCGATCATATTTTGCACGCCTACGGTCGAGTGCGCATCGATCACTTGACCCCCGAGGGGATTGTGCAAAAAACGAATGAGGCTCCAAGCCACCGCTTGGCCGATATTCGTTCTTGGAGATGAGACTTCAAGAAATAGTCAATGGCATTAAGCCCCGATTTTACCATCAAGGTGGGAGTTCCTTCGCTTTGAGTGAATCACAATGCGAAGCCCATGTAGATTTGACCTTTTCTGCCGCCTTGCAGTTTTTGCAAGGCTTGATGATGGCCGGCAAGTTGGCTGAGCTCAAGTCATTGATGAGTGCAGGCCCAGAAGCCCTGCGCACGTCGTCATTCCGGGCCGAATTGGTCGACAAATGCGCTCAGTCGTATTATGGCTTGGATTGGCCCCTTGAGCGCAAACGCGAATTGGCCGAATCTGTCTTGGTTTTTTTGTTGCAAGAACTGCAACAAGAATTCCAGCGAGGGGGCTACAGCGCAGATGCGGCTGGCGTCATGAAATTCATTGGCATGG
The DNA here is from genome assembly GCA_023254645.1 of Bacteroidia bacterium. Classification (GTDB taxonomy): domain Bacteria; phylum Bacteroidota; class Bacteroidia; order NS11-12g; family UBA955; genus JALRLA01. Next base: position 1,635 of record JALRLA010000372.1, on the reverse strand, counting down.
ATTCCGGCCTGTTGGGCAAAATGGGCGGTCTATTTGGGAAATGGTTTTAAAGAAAGCGGGTTTTTGGATCTTGGGCTTTTTAGGAGCCTGTTTGGCTCAGGCCCAGGGCTTGACCTATGTGGCTCCAGCCAAAGCCATTGAAGGGTTTAGCGCTTATGTGGAAATCAAGACAGCCGTCGACTTGCGGCAGTTGTCGGCCAACTTGAGCCGGTTTCAGAGCATAGAGCGACTGCGCGTAGACGGGCCCATAGATATCGCCCAGGTAGCGGCCATCGCTGGCCGACTAGACAATCTGGAAGAACTGCATTTGGAGAGTTTCAGTGGGGTTTTGCAAGACGAAGACCTCTTGGAATTGGAATGGATACCCAGGGTCACCTTGCACGTAGCCGATGGCATGGAGGAGGCATTGCTCTTGAACGAACGCTGGTCGCAGTTGAAGGCCGTGCGCTTGATTTTGGAAGTGGTACCCGATGATTACAGTTTTTTAAACTCCTGGACCAGTTGCCGCGAGTTGTTTGTATTGGCCCCTTTCGCCGCAGCTGATGCTCAGTTGCTTTGCCAATCAGTGGCTCAGTCTATGTCAAATTTGGAGCGATTTGGATTGTCGTTGGACAATGCCGTTCAATTGCCCGATGCTCTGAAAACGCTTCCTCGCTTGAAAGAATTGCAAATCGTGGACAATGCCAGTTGGATGGAAGCCGGAAGGCTGGAAGATTTGGGATCCTTGGAATTTCGATTCGGGTTTCCGGCCTACCCCCAAAACAGACCCATAAAAGTGGTCTATAGAGCCTTAGACCCGCAATTGACCGAAAGGGAAGAGGCTTTCTTGTCAACGTATTTTCCTGCGGCACCGGCCGCTGCTTCCAAGTTGTATTGGGAAGAAGAAATGTTGGTCTTTGACTTTGTCGAGGCCTTGGAATTGAAACCTTTGCCTACCTACAACCGCATGGGTCAGCGGGTCGAAAGCCCCCTATTTCCTGATGTGCAAGACGCTGAGCAATGGTGGGTGGGTCAAGCCTCCCAAGATGCCTTGTACATGACACGTTCAGAAGCTGTGATCTTGGTGCCCGGCCATGCCCTCGCTTTGGCCGATGGGTCGGAGTGGACGGGCGAATACGTTCTGCGTTTGAATTGGTACAACAGCCCCACCTTAGCCATGACCGCTGGAGTGAATTTGCAGTTGGATTCTGCCGGACGGTCGTTTGGGCTTTCTCCTTCTGTCTTGTTCGACGTTCAAGCCTTCGCGCAAGTAACGCCAGCAGGCCAATACGAACCCTTGAAAGTGAGGGACGGTTATTTCATCAAAGTCATGGCTTTGGGCGCTTCTACCGCCCATGCCCGTTTTTATGCTTGGAATTCCGATCGAAAAAAATGGGTCAATGGCTACGATTACGACTACGATTTTTCAGACGACTGGTTCGCGGGGACCGATTTTTACCAATTTTATGCGGGACGAGCGACGGCCAGTCGCTATTCGAGCCGTTCGGTTTCCCATCTGGATGAACGCTTTGAAACCCGCGGGTTCAACGGTCTCTTGGATCCCGATGAATCCAGGGTAGTGCTAGAGCCCTACAGCAGTTTGTTTGTCCGCAAAGATGGCCAAGGTGGCAGTAAGGAAACCTATGTACTCAGGCG
>JALRLA010000359.1 GCA_023254645.1 Bacteroidia bacterium | reverse complement strand
GTAGGCACCATGGGCTTGTTGGTTGGGAATTTAGCGGCAACGCCAATTTTGCCACTTCCTGACTGGAATTCGGTGCAGTCACCAACAGACAACGGTGAGCATTTAACTTTCAAAGGCATACCCATCGATGGTCCTTTCAGTAGCTTCAAGGCGAGTATGCAAGCCGATGGCTTCGAATTTTTAGGTACTGAAGGACAAGCACACGCTTTTTCGGGGATTTTTTTGGGCCATCAGGTTATGATAGGAGTCTTGGAGGAAAGTGGAATTGTTCACACTGTTGGGGTAGGTTTTGAAGAACAAGAAGTGTGGAGCCTTCTCAAGGGCCAGTACTTGAATGTAAAATCGTTGTTGACTGCCAAATATGGTGAGCCCATCGATGTGGTGGAGGAATTTCAGGAGTCTTACATGGAGGGCGGGGGTCATGAAGTGCATTATCTAGAAAGAGACCAGTGCACCTACCAATCGACTTTTCAGTCAAGTGATGATGTCGGAACAGTACAATTGAAATTGACCAACCTTCCTTGTGTTGGTCTGATTTATGAAGACAAGATCAATGCTGAACGCGTGGCAAACCAATACATAGACGACTTATAAAAAACCATCATGCTTGAATTTATTCTGCTTTGTTTAGGGGCTGCTGTTTTGATTTGGGTTTTCCCCATAATGGCCATTTTGTTTTCAAATCGAACCCGTGGAGGTGAAAAAGCCGCTTGGATTTTGGCTTGCATTTTCATTTCTTGGTTTGCCTGGGTCTTCTATTTGTTGTTGGCTCCGTTGAAGAAGGATTGACCGTGCAGATGGAGTGATCAGGGAATTGTAAGTGTGATAAAATACTCCCAAAACCGCTTGTTGTCCGCTCCTAGTCCTTAATCGCTTTGATTTTTCTGAGCTTCCTCCTAGCCCTCAACCATAATACGAAGAACAACAGAATTAAAAGGGGTTCAATGACTACGAAAATGAGAAGGTTGGCTAGGTAATATCCATAGCCGTACGATCCGGGTGTACCGCCTATAACCTGAAGTATATACACGCATTTCATGAATGCATCGGTGACAAACTCCTCCATATTTACTCCGTTTGTTTTTTGACCAATATTCGAAGGTGAGTAGCGACGCTAATCAGGAACAGCAATATGGCGATTGACCCGAACAATACTCCCCATGATTCCCATGTCTCGTATGAGCTAACACGGGGTTCTTCTTTCAACAATTTCCCAAAGTGACCAACTACTAGAAAGGTGAAACTTAAAACAGCGCTGATGAGCAATCCTCGATGAGCCCAAGTGGCTAATTTCCAAGATGATGTGCCTGAATTTTCCATCAATGGGAAGTTATACTATTTGACCCATCTGCAATCTTTGAACTGAAAACTAACCGATTCGGGAGGGAGATCGTTGGTCCAAGTCATCGTGTCAATGGTCGGATGAATCAACTTCCTGCTATTAGCGGTTGAGTATATGCGAAGATTGGAACTGGCAGAATCCAATTCCCAATTCATTGTCTTGGTTGTAACTGAAGGCCAGTATGCATTTACTCTGGGTAGGTTCTCGAATGATTGTTGGGCAATAGGTTCAGACAATACCGTTTCAGAAGAACTGATGTAGTTGTAGTGCAAGGCAATAGACCCAAGCATGCAAGGAACTACATTAAAAACACCAATCTGGCTTTCTTCAATTCCTTGCGATGCATAAGAACTCTGACAAGCCGCAAAAGCATTGTTGCCCGAACGTAGAATTTCAAATTCAGGGACCGTTCCCCAAGAGCCCAATAGGGAAACATCTTTTTTTACATCTGCTACTGACCATGATTCGGATGAGGCTTGTCTGCTCATCAATACAAAGGCAACTTTTGGGCTGCACATGTGGCAATCAGTAGAGTCGTTTGACTTTGCAATCACTAGTCTTTGCTGAGCGCTTATGGGTAAATCTTGAAGCAGAACCCACCGAGTTGTGTCATTCAGATTCAAGGCATCTAAAGCCATTATTTCGGCTGTTTGATTGCTGCATGCAGACAGTACAAAACCTAGACAACCAATTATAGATACGAATTGAAAAAGCTTCTGGCTCATGGCAATTCAAATATCTGACTGAAAAATTCAATACCTCCGACCGTGAGAGGTCGTTCACAAATAGAATGGGATGAAGACTAAATAGAAGATTCGTTTGTGTGTTATATTGAGGGTTCGTTTTCAAATTCTACCTCATGAAAAAGCTATCTCCTGAATCGAAACGAGTCTTGTACGAGACCTATGTGGAGATGGCAAAGCCCAAGCCCAATTTCCGTTTGCCAGACTACAAGTCTTACCTCAGACATCGCAAACTGCTCAACCATTATTCCTTTTGCCCTTTGGTACTGGAAGACCTTTTGGATTTGTGTTTGAAGTATTTGAACAATGATGAAAAAGCAAATCGCACCTTGCTCGTCGAGCAGACGGTGCGTCACTTGTTTGAATTGATCCGAGAACGTCATTCAGGTAATAAGTGGGAGTACGCGCTTAAGGGCCAACCGAAAGCGTGTAGCATTGAAAAACTATTCAAGCTGGGTGATGAAGTCATTCGCGGGGAAAACCCCCATATCAAGCCGGAATTGAAGAAGGCCGTAGGTTGGAAGATTCTAAAAGCTTTGAGTCTGCTTTCTTGGGATATCAAGGGGCTTAAATGGCTGGATTCTTGGAAAGCGTACGATGAGGAAGTCGTTAAAACCATTTTGGAGGCTTCTCAGAACCTGGAAATTACCCGAGATTGGATATTGCATCATGAAAAACACCCTTGTGTAGGGCCTTTTAGAATTTATCACGTTGCGCGAATGTTGGATGTAGACCCAAACTATGTGGTTTTGCCTGCATTTTTGGTGAACGATTGCAAGATCTTGAACAAGATGGACGAGGACTATATTCAGTCGATTTTGGACTCTGAAAAGGAGTTTGAGCGAGTGGATAACGAACCTAAACCAGAAGGTGAGTACTTGTTTGTTTCTGGCAAGGAGCTAGACGCTTTTGATGATGTTTTTTACAATGAATTTGATTCATTCGTAGACAA
>JALRLA010000352.1 GCA_023254645.1 Bacteroidia bacterium | reverse complement strand
GAAGGAATTCATTGACGTTTCGGCCCAAGGGCATGTGGTTGATAGATTCGTGGAATACAGTTCCACTCTCGTCTAACAAATAGGTTGCGCGGTAGGTTACATTGTCACCTTTCACCGTGTAATCTTCTTCGGTGCCTTCGTAAACGATATCCAAGATATCTAAGGCTTCAGCCAATTCACGGGTGGTATCAGCCAACAAGGGGTAGCTGACACCTTCGATACCGCCGTTGTCCTTACTGGTATTCAACCAAGCGAAGTGAACTTCAGCTGTATCACAGCTTGCTCCTACTACCAAAGTGTTGCGCTTTTCGAATTCAGCCTTGGCTTCTTCGAAGGCGTGCAATTCGGTGGGGCAAACAAAGGTGAAGTCTTTGGGATACCAGAACAAAACGACTTTCTTGTTCTTTTGGGTGGCCTCTTCAAAAATGTTCAATTTGAATGTGTCGCCCATTTCGCTCATGGCGTTAACGGCGATGTTTGGGAATTTCTTACCTACGTAACTCATAATGGTACAACAAAATTAGGTTGAGCTTGTTTATAAGAAAAATCAATAAGATTTATGTTTGTATAAGTAAAAGTTATGAAAAACAGCAGCATCACTCGTCATCAGTTGGATTGTTTGGACGCTTTGGTCCGGCATCGTTCGTTTGCAGTAGCTGCCGAACAATTACTCATTTCTCAGCCTGCTTTGACCATGCAGATTCAAAAGCTAGAGTCTCTGTGTGGCTTTTTATTGATTGATCGACATACCAAGCCTTTGCAGTTGACCGATAATGCTCAACTGATCATGCCCATTGTGCGTCAACTATTGAATTCCTTCTCGGAGTTGGACGACAGCATTGGTGGTGTTCAAAATCGCTTGGAAGGAGAGTTGCGTTTAGGCGTCATTCCGACCATTGCTCCCTATTACATGCCCGATGTTGTCGGACCTTTTGTTAAAGCAAACCCCATGGTGCGGCTTCAGGTGCGGGAGATGACCACCGAAAAAGTGCTGGAAGCTCTTCAGGTGGGAGACATAGATTTGGGTATGGTAGCCTTGCCCATGGCCCAAGATTGTTCAGCCTTTGATACAGAAGTCTTGTTTGAAGAGGCCTTGTGGGTGTACCACAGCGGCCAGCCCGATTTGCTGAATAGGTCCTATTTGGAATTGTCTGAATTCGACAACTACACCACCTTCCTTTTGAGTGAGGGCCATTGCCTTCGTGATCATGTTTTGATGATCTGCGGCCCGAGAAGTTTGACCCAATCAAAGGGATTGGAGTATCAATCGGGTAGTTTGGAAACCCTGATTCACTTGGTGGATCAATACGGTGGATTAACCGTAATACCGGAAATGACGCGAAAGCGAATGAGCGAAGATCAGCGGTCACGAACCCTGCCGCTGGATGCTTCCGGATCTTTTCGATCCATAGTGATTATTCACCGCAAAACGGGCTTCAAAAAGCGATTGGTTATGGCCTTTAATAGGGTTACTAAAAACCTATAATTCAATGACTTACGTATCACGAAAAAAAATTAATTTTTTTTTTGGGGGGTAAGGCCGAAAAATGTGTTTTGTATCTTATTGGATACACTTTACGTCACTATT
>JALRLA010000283.1 GCA_023254645.1 Bacteroidia bacterium | reverse complement strand
ACACAGAAAGGTTGCTCAACAAGTGAAATCGATTTTCGATACCGTAGAAGTTGCCTTGAAGGCTTTTTCAAACGGAGATCCCATTGTAGTGGTCGACGATGAACACCGCGAAAACGAAGGGGATATTGTATTCGCTGCCGCTCAGTGCACTCCCGATAAGATCAATTTTTGTGTTCAAGAGGGCGGAGGCTTGGTCTGCGTCGCCTTGGGACCTGACAGGGCCCGTGAATTGGAATTGACCAAGGTTCCTTCCAATAAAAAAGACCCTTTGTCGACGGCCTTTTTGGATTCGGTTGATGCTGTACAAAGCCATGGAGTTAGCACCGGGATTTCGGCCTCCGATCGTTCCATTACCACACGTCTTTTGGCGGCTGCTGGAACTCAGACCAGCGATTTTAGCGTGCCTGGTCATGTGTTTCCCTTGCGGGCTGTTCCCGGCGGATTGTTGGCTCGTCGCGGGCACACAGAGGCAGCGGTTGACTTGTGCAAATTAACGGGTCAAGCCGAGGCTGCGGTGATTTGTGAAATTCTGGACAAAGATGGAACCATGTTGCGACGCCAGGGCTTACGGTCATTTTCTGAACGCCATGGTTTGAAGATGATTTCGATTGAGCAATTGCATGAGCACTTGGAACAACATCCGTTGCCATCTCCTTCAACCGAAACGCTTCAGCTATGTGAGCCGGTATCGACTTCCAGTCTTCAGACAAAATACGGGGAATTCAGCATTCAGGTGTTCAAGTCAATCGCAACTGGGGTGGAGCACTCTGTACTGAGCCAAAAAATCAACTTGGAAGCCAAGCCCGTACTGCGCTTGCATAGTGAGTGTCATACAGGAGATGTGTTTGGTAGTTTGCGCTGCGATTGTGGCGAACAACTGCAATCAGCCTTGCAAAAGATCTCAGAAGTTGGCCACGGTTACTTGATATACCTAAAGGGCCAAGAAGGCCGTGGTATTGGTTTGGGGAATAAGATAGCCGCCTATTCGCTTCAAGAACAAGGTTTGAATACCTATGAGGCCAACTTGAAATTGGGGCATCCCATTGATTCGCGCAGTTACGCCGAAGCGGCTGATATAGTCGCTCAATTGGACTTGGCAGACTTTGTTCTCATGTCCAATAACCCTGATAAAATGGCGGCATTGAAAAAAGCGGGTTTCAGTTTTGATGTGGAAACCATTCCTGTGCGCCCGAATGCCCACAACCTTCAGTATTTGATTGACAAAAAGAACTTGGGACAGCACCACATTACTTTTGAATCATGATAGCCATTGTTAAAGCCGATTTTAACCAAGAAATCACTGGCCCTTTGTTGAAGGGTTGCGTTGACTATCTAAAAGAACAGCAGGCTCCCTTTGAGCTTTGGGAGGTTCCGGGGGCGGTCGAAACGGTAGCCTTGAGTAAAAAACTCATGGATACGGGCAGCTACAAGAGCATCATTGTTTTGGGTGCCATTGTTAAGGGCGATACGGATCACTACGAGTATGTGTGCAACTTCGTGACCCATGGCATTGCTACATTATCAGCATCGGCCCATATCCCAGTAGTATTTGGTGTATTGACCACCCAAACCGAAGAGTTGGCCCTAGAGCGCGCCTTACCGGAGCGCATGAACAAGGGCGCTGAGTTTGCCGAAACAGCCCTGACCATGATGGGTTTGTTTGCCAAGATTTAATTGCATTTTTTTCTGGATTGCCTTCCTTCGGCTAACGCCGAACTCGGCGAACCTGAGGGGCGGTCTTACCCAAGGCCCGGCTTCCTCGCGCAGCGAGGAAGTGGCCTTTCTTTTTTCCTCTCAGGCTCAACCCTTCGGCTTGGCCTTCGCTGAAAAAAGAAAGGCCCAGCAGCCTGCGGCTGCCGGGCCTTGTGCCCAGTACTGGATTCGAACCAGCACGTCCTTGCGAACACCACCCCCTCAAGATGGCGTGTCTACCAATTTCACCAACTGGGCGTTTGCACCGAAGTG
>JALRLA010000155.1 GCA_023254645.1 Bacteroidia bacterium | reverse complement strand
AACCCAAATCTTGCATCACCTTCAAGTATTGCTGAGCCAAAATAAGATTGGCTTCCAGACCTTGAGATTCCCCAAGTTCCCTTTGTTCCAATTTGATGTGGCAGGTGATGGTTCCTCTTTCCAATCGCTCATTCAACAACTTACGCAAGATCGGATCCCATTCATTGAGCATTTTGGGCATGCGCAAATCAGCTTCGAAATAACGTCCATTCAAAGCCTTGATTTCACAAAGTACCGACCAATGGTCGTTCTCCACTTTCGCACGGCCAAAGCCCGTCATGCTCTTGATTGGATCACTCATGCTTCGAAGATAGGCGTGCGGCTGAAATGGGCTACCTTTGCCATTGCTATGAGGGCCAAAACATTCCCACATTTGACCGGCTTGGTGTTGACAATTCTGGTCGTCACGGCCAGTTCCTGCTCCAGCCATGAAACACCCGCAGAAAAAAGCCAAACCCCAACTGAGACAAGTAGCTTCAGGGAGGTCTCGGGCTTTCAAGCTGACTCGGCTTACCAGTTTGTCGCTGATCAACTCTCTTTTGGCCCTCGCGTACCTGGAACCAAAGCTCAGAAAGCATGTGCCGATTACTTGGAATCCAAGTTGCTGAATTATGCCGACACTGTGTTGCGCCAAGATGGAACCGTTCGCACCTATGATGGCAAGCTTCTGCCTGCCATCAACCTCATTGCCAGCTTCAATTGGCAAGCCGAACACCGAATAGCGCTAGCCTCTCACTGGGACAGCCGTCCCTTTGCCGACCAAGATACCAAAAACCCCGAGGGAGCCATATTAGGTGCCAACGACGGGGCCAGTGGTGTGGCCGTTTTGTTGGAAATCGCTCGGAATTTGAAAACCCTTCGACCCGACATCGGCATTGACATTCTCTTGTTCGATGCCGAAGATTACGGCATGTCTCAAGTAGAAAATTCTTTCTGCTTAGGCTCTCAACTTTGGGCGGCCAACCCGCATAGATCGAATTACAGAGCCGATTTTGGAGTTTTACTCGACATGGTAGGCGCCAAAGATGCACAGTTCTATTGGGAAGACCACAGCTATGCTTGGGGTGGTCGCATTTTGAACCACACGTGGAGAATGGCTAGCCGTTTGGGTTACGCCAAGCACTTCATCGCCCAACGTATACCTGCCATCATTGACGATCACTACTACGTATACCGAGGCACGGGAATTCCCATGATTGACATCATTCAATACAATCCCCAAACTGGATTTGCTCCCTATTGGCACACCCACGATGACAATTTGGACGCCGTGGTTCCAGAAACGTTAAACGCCGTCGGCAACACGCTCTTTCACCTCTTGTTCAACCCTCCCAACCTCTAAGCATGAAACCCCTGCACATTTTGGCCTTTGGCGCTCACCCTGACGATGTCGAACTTTCTGCTGCTGGCACCTTGCTCAGCCACAAAGCACAAGGATTCCGCATTGGCATTTGCGACCTGTCTCGTGGAGAATTGGGCACTCGAGGAAGCGCTGATTTGCGCGATGAAGAAGCGGCCAAAAGCTCGGCTATTCTAGGGTTGGATTTCCGCACCAACTTGGATTTGGGAGATGGGTTTTTTGAAGAAACACAAGAAACACTCCTAGCGCTGATTCGGGTGATTCGTTATACCCGTCCTCAGGTTGTTTTGGCGAATGCCTTGAGCGACAGACACCCCGATCACGCGAGAGCGGCAGAATTAACCTCGAGAGCCTGTTTTTTGGCAGGATTGCCCAAAATCCAATCTGAGTGGGAGGGTCAAACCCAATACGCCCACAGGCCTCAAACCGTTTACCACTACATCCAAGATCGTTACACTGAACCCCATTTGGTCATCGACATTGGTGATCATCTGGAAACCAAGATGCAAAGCATATTGGCTTATTCGTCTCAATTCTACGACCCCAATAGCCAAGAACCCGAGACTCCCATAAGTGGTGAAGCTTTCTTGGAGGGCATTCGAGCCCGAGCTCAAGCCTTTGGCCGTCTTATTTCCTGTACATATGCCGAAGGGTTTCACACCCAAAAGCCCATTGGGGCATTGAATTTGCTTGATTTGCACTAAGCAATGTCAATCAAACGCATTTTTAACACCTGCTTCATCGCGCTGAGCTTTTTGTCTACAGCCTTTGGCCAAGTCAGCATCAATGAGCTGATGAAGCTCAGGCCCATTTCAGTAGGCATGCACCCCACCCCCAAATCAGCCAACATCATTTACTTGGAAATGGGGTTTTCCAGAGCCAAGTTCATCGAAGAGCTCACCGCTAACAAGCTACCCGTCGCCAACCAAATCCAGGCCATTCATCTAGTGTACACTCGATACCGCCAGGTAGACTCCTTCAATCAGCCCGAGCTCAACCGTACGCGCTTTGCTGAATTGCAAGCCGTATTCCCCAGCATTTTTGAAGAGTCCAGCATTGAGTGGCGTATTTTCGAGCAGCGCAAACCCGTCACCGAAGTTGAAGCGCGTCAAGCCTTTCACGGCTTTGTGGTGTATTTGAAAAATCCTCCAAATGAAGCCGAAGTAGAGAAAGAACTCAAGCGCATTGAAGCCGTACTAGAGACCTACCGGGACACCAGCACATGGGTGCCCGAAAAAACCGTGTACCGCACCAAGAGACACCTCGAACCCACCGGGTTCTATTTGCCCCACAACAACTCCAAAAAACTGCAAGGCATGCGCTTTGAGAGTTCGGGCATTTGGATGCGCAAACCGGAGATGAAAGTGGTGGTGGATAGCATCCCATTGAAGAAAATACCGGGGCACTACCGCAAAGATGGAATCTTTGATTCTTCGTTGTTGGCCCGTACCACCGAATACCGATCCTTAACCTCCAAGGCATGGAACGGTCGCTGGACCATCATTGCCGATGTAACTGGTTCCATGAGCCCTTACAACGCTCAGGTCATGCTATGGCTTCGTTACTCTACCCAGGCCCTGGAAATGGGTCGATTCTGTTTTTTCAACGATGGAGATTCCAAACCGCAGGAACTCAAATTCGTCGGCAGAACGGGTGGTTTGTACTTTGCCGAATCCCAAGACTTTGATTCTGTCTACCACACCATGGCCATCGCCATGAAGAATGGCATGGGCGGAGACTACCCCGAAAACAACATCGAAGCCACGCTCTATTCTCTGAAGCGCTGGCCCGATACCGATTCGGTCTTGATGATTGCCGACAACAATGCCCCCATCAAAGACATTTCCCTCATGCAACACGTGGACAAACCCATCTGCATCATGCTTTGCGGCGTTCACGACCAGATTCATCTGGACTACATCGAACTCGCCCGAAAAACTGGAGGTAGCTTGCTCGTCAATGGAACTGAACTCCGAAACCTGCAAGTGTTGCGCACGGGAAGCAAGGTTAAAATTGGCCGGCATTGGTTCATCTACCAAAGCGACGGTCTCAAACGAATCGGAAGCTGACAAGGCTCATGTTCCGAGACCGTAGCTTGTGTTACCTTTGTACCTGTTATGGTTGAAACGGACATCATCATCATTGGAGCCGGCCCTGTGGGTCTGTTCACCGTGTTTGAGGCTGGTTTGCTCAAATTGCGTTGCCACTTGATCGATGTGCTCCCCCAGCCAGGAGGTCAATTGACCGAAATCTACCCCAAGAAACCCATCTACGATATTCCCGGTTTCCCGGAGGTTTTAGCCGGTGACTTGATCGACAACTTGATGAAGCAAGCCGAGCCTTTCAAACCTGGATTTACCTTGGGTGAGAAAGCCGTTTCCATAGAAAAAACCGATGGCAATGGGTTCATTGTCACCACAGAATCAGGCTTGCAGCACAAGGCACCCAACGTAGCCATCGCTGGTGGTCTTGGCGTTTTTGAACCCCGCAAACCACCCATTCCCAACTTGACCCAATTCGAGCGCAAAGGCGTTGATTACATGGTCAAAGACCCGGAAGCCTATCGAGGCAAAAGATTGTTAATATCAGGTGGAGGGGACAGCGCCCTGGATTGGACCCTCTTTTTGGCCGACGTCGCCCAGCACATCACCCTCTTGCACCGCCGAACCGAGTTTCGCGGGCATTTGGATAGCGTTCAAAAAGTCATGGATTTGGCTGCCGCTGGAAAGATTGATTTGATCAACCAATCAGAAGCTGTCGAACTGAAAGGCGATGATGCCTTAGACTCCGTTGGAGTGAAAATTCAGGGTCAAGACGACTTAAGTTGGATTAAGGCTGACCATTTCCTACCCTTGTTCGGCCTTTCTCCCAAGTTGGGACCCATCGCTGATTGGGGCTTGGCCCTTGACAAAAACGCCATTGAAGTCGACACCTTCGATTACCAGACTTCAGTCCCGGGCATTTATGCCATCGGTGACATCAATACGTATCCTGGTAAGTTGAAGCTCATTCTCTGCGGATTTCACGAAGCAACCTTGATGGTGCAAAGCGCGTTCAAACGCATCTATCCCGACAAAAACTTGGTGCTTAAATACACCACAGTCAACGGGGTAAACGGTTTTTAGTCATTTTTATTAGCCGCGCAACAAGCGAGCTTTTCTCCCATTATTTTCGCCCCATGCTGCGCTTTTGGATATGGACGGCCAAAATCACCTTGGGAGCCATTGCATTCTCATTGCTGTGGGTACTCCTGTACAAGGTTGTCAACCCTCCCACTACCCTGTTGCAAATCAGCCAGCGCAACCTTACCCAAGAACAATTCGAAAAGGGTAAGCTGCTAGAAAGCAGCGACGAGTGGACCCCCCTAGAACGCATTCCCGATGCCATGGAATTGGCGGTCATCTGCGGGGAAGATCAGCAATTCTTCAAGCACCACGGCTTCGATTTCAAGGCCATTCGAAAGGCTTGGGAATACAACAAAACACACCAGAAAAAACGCGGAGCCAGCACCATTTCACAGCAGTGCGCCAAAAACGTGTTTTTGTGGGAAGGACGGTCTTGGCTGCGCAAAGGCCTGGAAGTCTATTTCACCTTTTTGATCGAAACCATTTGGGGGAAAGAGCGCATCATGGAGGTTTACTTGAATTGCATCGAGTTCGGCCGGGGTGCCTTTGGTGTGCGAGCTGCGGCTTATTACTACTTCAAGAAATCACCTCAGTCGCTTACGCGCAGTCAGTGCATTCAAATTGCCAGCATGATGCCTTGTCCGCGAACCTGTGGTTTGCACAGCGCTATAGCCCAAAGACGATCGTATGCGATTGGCTTAGCCATGCGCCGTTATGGCATCAAATTGGCCTATTGATTTCCAAGCACTTCAACCTCCTTTCCGGGCTCAAATCCTAGAAAGGCTCTAAAGGAAGCAGAAACGGCGGCATTTCGACCCTTTGCCGTATTTTTGTGCAAACTCAAATTATGGCAACTACTTCAGATGTATCGGTTGGAACCTTCTTGCGTTATAACGGAGAATTGGTACAAGTAATCGAGTGGCAACACCGCACCCCTGGAAATCTTCGCGCTTTTTATCAAGCCAAAATGCGCCGCGTAAAAGATGGAAAAGCCGCTGAAAACCGTTTTCGCAGCGGTGAAAACGTAGACATCGTTCGCGTGGAAGTGAAAGAACTGCAGTATTTGTACGAAGAAGGAGAGGCCTTTGTCTGCATGGACAACGAGACCTATGATCAGATCAACATTGAAAAACACATGTTTGGCGAAGGCGCCAAATTCATGAAAGAAGGCGATACCGTCATGATTTCGTTTGAAGGAGGTGAATCTCCCGTTGCTGCCGACGCTCCCGCTCAAGTGATCTTGGAAGTCACTTACACTGAACCTGGCGTGAAGGGCGACACGGCTACCAACACGTTGAAACCCGCTACGCTTGAAACCGGAGCTACGGTAAACGTACCCTTGTTTGTAGGAATCGGCGAAAAAATCAAAGTCGATACCCGCACTGGCGAATACATGGAACGCGTCAAAGACTAATGCAAAAAAGCCTTGCCGCCGAACAAGGCTTCTTGGCTCTGCCAGAAGCCGAACTGACGGAATTCGACCGCGCCCGAGTGGTCATCCAACAGGTCCCTTACGAATACTCCTCGAGCTACATCAGCGGCTCCGACAAAGGACCAGCTGCCATCATTGAAGCTTCTCATTTCGTTGAGTATTACGACGAAGAAGTAGGTACTGAATCGTACAAGGATTTTGGCATTTGCACCTTGGAAGCTCTTGACTTTACGGGTAAGGTGGACAAAGAGGCCGTTGATTTGATTGAGGCCCACACCGATGAGGTGTTGAACGCGGGCAAATTCTGCGTTTCACTGGGTGCCGAGCATACAGTGACCTATGGCTTGGTCAAGTCTCACGCCAAAAAACATCCTGGCTTGAGCGTCTTGCAAATTGACGCCCACTCTGATTTGCGAGAGGCCTATCAGGGCAACCCCTATTCTCACGCCTCTGTCATGGCCCGAGTGCACAGCGAAGGCATTAATTTGGTGCAAGTGGGCATTCGTGCTCAGTGCATCGAAGAGGCCCAACTAATACAGTCATCAGACAACATTCACACCTGGTACGCGCACATGTTGCACGACGAGGGGTGGATGGACCGCGTCATCGATGCCTTGGGCGAAGAAGTCTACGTCACCATTGATGCTGACGGATTTGACCCTTCAATCGTTCCTGCTGTCGGTACGGCTGAGCCCGCCGGATTGACCTGGCACCAAGGAACCCAACTGCTCAAAAAATTGTGTGAACGCCGCAAAGTGGTCGGTTTTGACATCGTCGAAATCGCCCCCCGCGAAGTGGACATCATCACCGAATTTACGATGGCCAAATTGTGCTATCGCTTTCTCGGTTATTTGAACCAAAACAAGCAACTCTAAGCATGGAAAACCGCATTTACCTCGACAACGCTGCCACCAGCCCGCTGGATCCAGAAGTGATGGAAGCCATGATTCCGGTTATGCGGGATTACTATGGAAACCCAAGTTCAACACATGCTCATGGCCGCAAAGTCAAGGGCATGATGGAAGAAGCACGAGGATCGGTTGCCAAACTACTAGGTTGCAGCCCCGCCGAAATTTTCTTTACCAGCGGGGGTACCGAGGCTGATAACTTGGCCCTTCGCAGCGCAGTAAAGGACCTTGGGGTCAAAAACATCATCAGTTCTCCCATTGAACACCACGCTGTTCTTCACACCGCTGAAGAATTGGCGCATAAGGGAATGGCCGAACTGCACTTGCTGCCCATCTTACCCAATGGTCACGTGGACATGCAGGCGCTGGAACAGTTGCTTCAAACCCACCAGAATTGCATGGTGAGCCTGATGCACGCCAACAACGAAGTAGGAAACCTTTTGGATATGCAGCGCGTGGCTGAATTGTGCCAAAAGCACCAAGCCTATTTTCACAGCGACACCGTTCAAACCATGGGGCATTACCGTTTCAATTTGTCAGAATTGCCTGTCGATTTCCTGGCTGGCGCCGCTCACAAATTCAACGGACCCAAAGGAGTTGGATTTGCCTTCATTCGCAAAGGAAGAAAGATCAGTCCTCTCATCACTGGAGGAGCCCAAGAACGAGAGTTGCGCGGTGGAACAGAAAACATCTACGGAATCATCGGCTTGGCTAAAGCTTTGGAAATATCCTACCGCGACATCGATTCGAAGTCAGCGAAAATTTCAGCGCTTAAATCCCTGATGATGGGAAAATTGAAAGCGGAAATTCCCGGCGTTGAATTCAATGGCGATGCCGAAGGCGAATCGTTGTACACCGTACTCAGTGTTTCTTTCCCACCCAACCCTGTTGGAGCCATGTTGTTGTTCAATTTGGATCTAGCCGGTATTTCTGCGAGTGGTGGCAGCGCCTGCTCATCGGGCTCAACGGCTGGGAGCCATGTCATTCAGTGCCTGCGCCCTGGCACAGACAGAACCACCGTTCGCTTCAGTTTTGGCAAATTCAACACCGAGGAAGATATTCTTTCGACGGTTGCGAAACTCAAAGAGTGGTACGCCTAATTTTTGGCTAATTTTGCGGTTGATATGCCCTTGTTGTATTTGACCCGGAAAGAACATTTCAATGCGGCACACCGCTTGTGGAATGACAAATGGTCAGAAGAGAAGAACTTCGAGATGTTTGGCAAGTGCGCCAACCCCCATTACCATGGGCATAATTTTGATTTGTACGTTACCGTCAAAGGCCAGCCCAATCCCGACACCGGCTGTGTCATGGATTTGAAGGTACTGAAGGTCATCATACGCGATCAGGTCACAGACCAGCTCGATCATCAAAACCTGAATCTAGATGTCGAATGGCTGAAAGGTCAAATGCCCTCGATTGAAAGCATGGCTGTGGCCATGTGGCCCCGCATTTCCAATGCTTTACCCGAGGGGGTGCACTTACACAAAATTACCCTTTGGGAAACCCAAAACAACTTCGTCGAATACTTTGGCGAGTAAGGGACTGCCAACCTTGTATTGGAGCAATGGCTACCCGCAGGTTTAATACAGGCGGTATATCGGAATTTCATTGACGCTAGGTTCCGACCAGGGTCCTTTTTGGTAAACCCAAGTCAATACAGCCCCTGCATTTGTCGCCCATTCAGGATTGGCCTTCATTTTGGCCTGCAATTCTTCCTTGACCAAGGGTTGGGTTTCTAACCACTCAGCGGCCATGTCTTCAAATACGTAATCGCTGAACCACTCCTTTTGCTGCAAACAGGCGTCAAAAAAGTTCCATGCGAAATAGCTATCAGGAGCTCTTGGCTCAAGAACGTTGACCAGGAACAAGGCGTTCTCGGGCGTTACCTTGATGAGCATATCTCCCCGTTGCAATCGCACCGGACGTGAATATTCTACGGTCTGAATCTGGCTGTGCAGGTAGTGCCCTTCATAGGGTTGCTGACTGGTTTTCATGCTCAACAATTGACTCACAGTCAGCTCCATGGTGGTATCTTTCGTAATGCCCACAACGCTCACTCCTCTCTGCCTACCTATTCGCTCCAGCACCTCTCGGCTGTATCCGCGGGGTAAAATATAAGCCCTGGGCACGCGCGCCGAATCAACAGCTAGGTAATGATTCCAATAGGGAACAGGGAACGTTTGGGGACTATTGCGGTCGTAAAACAATCGATCTTGTCCGTGCACAGCACTGCTGCGGTATCCGTGTTGAAATCCATAAAAATCGAGCGTATCACTGGGTACGGTACTCAACTCGAATCGAATGGGCAAATAATCACCGGCTTGCACCCATGGATCAGAACTGAAACTCCGACGCAGAGACAATTCCAAATCTTGAAATTCCCTGAGCATGGATTCGGTGGCCATGCGATTGGAAAAGGCCACTAAAAAAGCATGCGTGGCTTTTACGCGTTGAGGAAAGGGCTTCAGCATGTGGGTTTCCACACAAATACCTATACAGTGGTGAAGAGCCGTATAGCCCGTGGCATATCTTCCGGTTTCAAAAAAACCTACCAATCCGCTTTCCGGACTATGATCGCGAGTTTGCACATAGGGGGCATTGATCCATCCCTCTAGGAATAAATCTTGCCTCAAAGTGGCTTCCAAGCTCAAAGAGTGGTCCTTCAATGCCGGATGCAACTTATCGGCATGGGTAAAGAAAAAGGTCAAGGCATATTGATAGTCAGCCCCGTTTGAAGTGTGGTTATCAATGAAATAATCAAATTGAAACCGAGAGAAATACCGCTCAAATGACTCCGCATTTCGGCTGTCCATCTTGATGAAATCACGGTTTAGATCCAAATTTTGGCTATTGCCGCGAAACCCATAAACCTCAGGCCCCGCTTGATTGGCCCGTGACTGAGAATTCCGATTCAATGCCCCACCTACATTGTAGTGCAAGACGATGTGGTACTCAACTTGATTACAGGCACTTGACCCTTCAACTAAGAGCACATCCCTCACCCACAACATACAAGCGTCAACACCTTCAGGTTCACCGGGGTGAATGGCATTGTTAACCAAAACTTTGATGGGATCTGAACTTTCGGAAGAGATTACAAACACCTGAATGGGCCATGCCGCATCGCTGGGTCCCATATCCACCAGTTCGCATCGATCTGGAAATTGACGAGCCATGGCTTGGTACCACTCTCTGGCTTGATCAACAGTTGCGGTGTGCACTTGGCCACTCACCTCATAGGGTGTTTGAGGAAAATCAGAGGGGTCCCAATCAGCGGCAGATTCATTGTAGGACCAATGCTGAGCGTGGCCAATAACGGCTGCCGTCAAAGCCAGAACGGCTGAAATCATTTTCTTCATCATGCTCTTCTTCTTTTGAATATGTACAAAGCAATCAACCCAGCTAAAAATGCCATTGCATATGGAAGGGCTGCACCCCAGTAATATTTCCCTTCATAAGCTGGAGAGAAATAGTACTTCGATTGGTACACCCAATACGTCGCTTGAATTTCAATTCCGTATGCCAGTAGTACCCCAACTAAGACTAGGATAGAATACAGCTGGGCCTTGGGCCTATTGTAGATCAATAAAGCAACCACCCAAACCATCACTACTCCATAAAAACTGCCGATCAACCAATAATTGGGATAGGGCCTTACCAATTGGTTATCCTCGAAGATTTCATAGGTCCAGGTATTGGTTACCAAAACGATATCATTGTTGCTGGTAGAAAAAAATTCAAATAAAATAGGGTTCACCAAAACGAAATAGGCCATGGCGATTCCAAGGGCCAGAAGCAGGTATGTCTGTGACTTTTGAAGCATGGGTTTACTGCGTAGCTTTTAAGGTAATTCGCAAGGTGGTCCTCTTAAACGGCAAACTTTCTTTCACAAAAATGTCCCCTTTGTGGTAGTCCCGAACGATTCGCTTGGCCAAAGAAAGCCCCAATCCCCAACCTCTTTTTTTGGTTGTAAATCCGGGTTGGAAAATATCCTTCATTTGATTTTTGGGTATGCCCTTTCCGGAGTCGCTGATATCGATATAGGCCAATCCATTTCGATAGGCTACTGAGCAGAAAATACTTCCTTCCCCCTCCATGGCATCAACAGCGTTTTTGATGATGTTCTCAATGACCCAATTGAACAAATTGATATTGATTTCTGCACGTATGGGTTTGGATGGGGCTTGGTAAAAGAGTTGAACATTCTTACCCGAACGGCTCTTCATGTAATCGACCGATTGGGATAACAATTCGCTTAAAATTACAAGCTCCAATTTGGGTTCAGAGCCGATTTTTGAAAAGCGCTCGGTAATCACCTGAAGTCGCTCAATGTCTTTGCGCATTTCATCGGGGGCTTCAACAGGAAACACATCGGCCTCGAGGCAATCAATCCAGCCCAACAGCGAACTAATAGGCGTGCCCAATTGGTGGGCCGTTTCTTTTGCCAGTCCAACCCAGACCTGATTTTGCTCGGAGCGCGTGGAATAGGAAAAAGCCAAATAGGCCAACAATATGAACACGGCAACAATGCCCAATACCCCATAGGGATAATACCTCAACTGCTTGGTAATGGTACTATCGCCATAGTACACGCGGTAGGTCAAATCCCGATCGATGGGAACCAATATCGGCGGATGCTCAACCCGGAAACGCTGCAAAGATTCTTGCAGAGCTTTGGGCGTCTGGGCATTCACATTGACGCTTTGAATGATGTTCAACTCATCGTCGACCAAGATGGCCGGGATGGTGGTATTGCTTTTGATGACATCCAAGTAAAAGCCCAGATCACCTTCGTTGTAGGGATCATTCAACAATCGTTCTGCTTCCGCCCACAACTCCATTCGAGCCGTTTCTTCTTCCTCAATTTGATGAGCCAATTTCTGGCTCACCAATAAAGTAGCAATGCT
>JALRLA010000105.1 GCA_023254645.1 Bacteroidia bacterium | reverse complement strand
CAGATTTGATCATCTTTCGCTGGTGGATGCCCTTTT
Organism: Bacteroidia bacterium; assembly: GCA_023254645.1. Lineage (GTDB taxonomy): Bacteria > Bacteroidota > Bacteroidia > NS11-12g > UBA955 > JALRLA01. The sequence continues at coordinate 1,874 of JALRLA010000105.1, read as the reverse complement.
TCGGACCCTGTTTTGGCACCTTTGCCCGCCTTGTACGCGGCAACAAGCACAGCCGTTTGGTCGCCATTACCGACAACATCATTCCCCACGAAAAGCGCTTTTTCGACAAGCCCTTCAGCCGCTGGTTTTTGCCCGCCCTTCACGGCGCAGTGGCCATGAGCAAAAGCGTTTTGCAAGACCTCCAAGAATACCCCTTGTCGCGCAAAGTCTCTAAGGCTGAATACCACCCCCATCCCTTGTACGACAACTTCGGCGAGGGCGAAAGCCGCGAAGAGGCTTGTACCGCTTTGGGCCTAGACCCAGAATACCGATACCTGCTGTTTTTTGGCTTCATTCGCCGCTACAAGGGCTTGGATCTGCTCTTGGAAGCCATGTCTTTGCTAAAAGATCAACCCCATTGGAAATTGATCGTAGCTGGCGAATTCTACGAAGAAGCCGAACCCTATTTGGACTTCATCAAGCAAGAAGGCTTACAGGAGCGCGTATTGCTGCACACGCACTTCATTGAAAACGATGATGTGCGCCACTATTTCTGCGCCAGCGATTGCGTGGTTCAACCCTACCGCAGCGCCACCCAAAGTGGAGTGAGCCAGATTGCCTACCACTTCCAAACCCCCATGATCATCACCGACGTGGGCGGTTTATCGGAATTGGTTCCCCACCAAAAGGCCGGCTGGGTTTGCCAACCTCATGCGGCTGCCATCGCCGACAGCATCGAAGCCATCATGAAACCCTCGGTTCTAGCCGACATTCGCCAGCATCTGGGCGAATTGAAAAAAGGCTTTTCCTGGGCCTCTATGGTTCAGGCTTTGCAGCGGGTTGCCCAAGATTGAGCCTGCTGCTGTGGGATCTTGATTTTGGCATTGCTTTTGCATTTTCTGCAAAAATTCCCTGCATGAAAAACCGCAATTTTCGCAACATATGGATGGGCCTTTTGGTCTTGGCCTTCTTGCTCCCTGATTCTGTGTTGGCCATACCGCATAGCGGCTCTAAAGCTTCGCATTGGGAACAATCAGAAACAGGACCTAGAGCGCGGAAATTGCGCCGAGAAAAACGCCAACGCATTCGCCGCATCAAACGCCGGCATGAGCTGCGAAAGCTGCGCCGAAGCCACCGCCAAAAAGTTCGCCGCGGCGAGATCATTTTTAGGCCCTAAAAGGCGATCTTTGGCCCATGGCTACCGCCCCCTACCCTTGCTTTTGGCTGAAAGACAATGCCCGTGAAGCGGCCGATTATTACTGCTCCATCTTCCCCGATTCGCGCATCATCAACGCCAACCCCATGGCCGTTGTATTTGACTTGAATGGCGCCCGCCACATGGCCCTGAACGGGGCAGGCGACCACGGCTTCAACGAGGGCATTTCCCTGGTCATCACCTGCGAGAACCAGGAAGAAATCGATTACTACTGGGACCGTCTAAGCGAAAACGGGCAACCCGGTCGCTGCGGATGGCTAAAAGACAAATTCGGCGTTTCCTGGCAAGTGGTACCCCGAGTTTTGGGTGAGCTGATGAGCAACCCGGAAACAGCCCCAAAAACCATGTATGCGTTTATGCAAATGAGCAAGTTCGACATCGCAAAACTCCTCGAAGCTCAAGCGTAAATTCTCAATCCAATCCCCTAAATTTGCACCCCGCACAGAGAGGTGTCCGAGTGGTTGAAGGAGCACGCCTGGAAAGTGTGTATACGCCAAAAGCGTATCGAGGGTTCGAATCCCTTCCTCTCTGCAACCCCGCAAAAGCCCGATGCAACGCATCGGGTTTTTTCATACCCCAAAACCGAGCCAAGCTCGCTTGAGCGAAAGTGGCGGGGCATGAAAACCCACGCCGCAGGCGTGGGGCTTTTGCGGGGTTGACACTCCCCTCTTGGGATCAG
>JALRLA010000353.1 GCA_023254645.1 Bacteroidia bacterium | reverse complement strand
TTGCATCAACCGGCGGCGTTTGAAGAACCGCAAGCACGGTCAAGCCTCCTGGGCGGCCAGGTTTACAACCAGCGGCGGCGTTTGAAGAAGAGCAAGGTTCCGCCAGAGCTAAGGAGCATCAACCCCACGGCAAACCAGAAGCCCCATTTCCAATGAAACTCAGGTGTGTGGGCGAAGTTCATGCCGTAGACAGAGGCAATAAGGGTGGGGGGCATGAAAATCACCGAGGCAACCGTGAAAATCTTGATGATTTTGTTCTGCTCGATGTTGACTAGACCCATGAAAGTGGTCTGCATGTTTTCCAATCGCTGGAAACTGAAATTGGTGTGTTCAATCAGTGAATTGATGTCTTTGATCACAATGCGCAAACGCTCGTAATCTTCGCCCAAGAATTCTTTTGATTTGAGAATGCTGCTGAGTACTCGCTGTTTGTCGACCGCGTTTTGGCGCAGCTCCAAGGTTAACTCCAACAGACGATTGATTTCCAAGATGATTTCCTCATCGGGCGTTTTCTCAAAAGCAATCTCCTTGCTCAGGCCGCTGATTTGGCGAGCCAAGTTCTCTTGAAGATCAGCGTCAGTGTCGACCGCCGTTTCTAGCAAGGTGGCAATGATCTGCTTGCCGCTGTGCAAGGTTTTGCCCGCAGCCTTGATCTTGCGCACGCATTCGGCGAAGGCGATGATGTTGGCGTCGCGGTAGGTGAACAACACATCGTCCTGCAAAATGAAGGAAACCGGGTTCAGAATGTACTGATTGCCCTCCTTGTTCAGTTGCAAGAAGTTGTTGTTCGCAATGATTTCGTCGTCGGTTTCGAAATAGCGCGATGAACTTTCAATCTCCAACTGCTCTTGGCGGCTTTGGAATTTGAATTCAAAGTGGGATTCTACATCCTTGATTTCGTCTGAGGTGGGATTCTGAAGGTCAATCCAAATCAATCCCTCTAAAGTCTCGAGTTGAGACAGTGACTGTACTTTTTGTACAGCATTGTTTCGCTGGTAGTAGACGCGCAGCATTGGGTATTTCGACTTCGAGGTTCGCTATCCATGGGAGTGGGAACGGGCGCAAAATTAGGGGTGAAAAATGGCCGAGCCAAGTTTTGGGCGGCTTATAAACGGCCAAAGATGCTTTTTAGCTTGAGCTCGATGACGCCGAACAAGGCCTCACGGAAGATTTTCGTGCTCATTTTGGAGGTGCCTGCTGTGCGGTCTGTGAAAATGATCGGATGCTCGGCAATGCGGTATCCCTTTTTAGCCGAGCGAAATTTCATCTCGATTTGGAAGGCGTATCCGCGAAACTTGATGCCGTCGATTCCAATGGTCTCCAACACCTGGCGCTGGTAGCAGACGAAACCTGCGGTGGTGTCAGCCACGTCCAAGCCGGTGATGAATTGCACATACTTCGAGGCGTAGTAGCTCATCAATACGCGGCCCATGGGCCAGTTGACTACGTTTACCACCCCGCCCACATAACGGGAACCTACGCAGAGGTCAGCCGCTTCAGGCCCTTCGCAATGCTCTATGAGTTTTGGAAGTTGGTCGACCGGATGAGAAAAATCGCAATCCATTTCGCAAATGTGGGTGTAGGAGCGATCCAAGGCCCAGTGAAATCCGGCGATGTAAGCCGTTCCCAAGCCGTTCTTTCCGCTGCGCTCCAACAAGTGCAAACGTTTGCCATAGGTGCCTTGCA
>JALRLA010000423.1 GCA_023254645.1 Bacteroidia bacterium | reverse complement strand
TAAAAACGAATGAATGCGAGACATCCCCGTAGCCACTGTTCGGAAGAAACTCAACTCCTCTTCTCGAATCACCTTCGAAACAAAGTCTTGTTGCTGAGCGAGTTCAGGGAAAGCATCAGCAAAGAATTGACTCAAATCGGGCACCAATTCGCACAAAAAGGGTTGTTGCAGATTCAAATAGCTGTACCCGTAGCGAACGGCGCGGCGCAAGATGCGTCGAATGACATAACCGGCACCGGCGTTGGAAGGCAATTGGCCATCGGCAATGCATAAGGCAACGGCGCGCACGTGGTCGGCGATGACTCGAAAAGCAATGTCGTTTTCTTCCTTATCGCCATATGAATGGCCACTCAATTGGCCCGTTTTGGCAATGAGGTACTGGAAAATATCGGTATCGTAGTTGCTGCTTTTACCTTGTATGGCGCGGGTCAAGCGCTCAAAACCCATTCCCGTATCCACGTGTTGGGCAGGCAACTTCACTAGAGACCCATTGGCCTGGCGATTGAACTCCATGAAAACTAGGTTCCAAATCTCAATCACCTCAGGATGATCTTTATTGACCAAGCTCGCACCATCAACAGCAGCCCTATCTTCAGCACTGCGCATGTCAAAGTGAATCTCCGTACAGGGACCACATGGGCCAGTGTCTCCCATTTCCCAGAAGTTGTCTTTCTTGTTGCCGTTGATGATTCGGTTGATAGGAACCCACTTTATCCAGCGATCATATGCCTCTTGATCAAAGGGCACATTCGAGGCTGAATCTCCCTCAAAAACCGTAACAAACAACTGTTCTTCGGGCAAGCCATAAACTTGGGTTAGCAATTCCCAAGCCCAGTCAATGGCATCGACTTTGAAATAGTCTCCAAAACTCCAGTTGCCCAGCATTTCGAACATGGTGTGGTGATAATGGTCATGCCCAACTTCGTCCAAATCGTTGTGCTTGCCGCTAACGCGCAAGCATTTCTGGGTATCGGCTACACGTTTATGCGAGGCTTCAGCATTGCCCAAGAAATAGTCTTTGAATTGATTCATGCCCGCATTGGTGAACATCAAGGTGGGATCACCTTTGACCACAATGGGTGCCGAAGGGACTATTTTATGCCCTTTTTGGGCAAAGAATTCCAAGTATTTGGCCCGTATCTCTGAGCTGCTGATTGCCATACGGCTGCAAAGATACACAAGGGTCCTTGCCTACTAAAAAAAAAGGCACCCGAAGGTGCCCTTTCAAAGGAGCTTGTGCAAAGGCTTTAAGCTTGAGCTCTCATCACAGGAGCAGCAGCCTTGATTTCTTCGCTGGAGCCTTCTGCAAATTTTTCAAAATTGTCATTGAACAACTGAGCCAATTTATCGCATTGAGCATCATAAGCATCAGAATCAGCCCAAGTATGACGAGGATTCAACAACTCAGTCGGCACATTAGGACATGATTCGGGCATGTACACACCAAAGACAGGGTGCTGCTCAAAGCTACCCACCAACTCTCCTTCCAAAGCGGCAGTGATCATAGCGCGGGTGAACTTCAATTTCATGCGCTCGCCTACTCCGTAAGGGCCTCCGGTCCAACCCGTGTTGACCAACCAAACATTGATATGGGAATTTTGCTTGAGTTTTTCACCCAACATTTGGGCGTATTTGGCGGGATGCAAGGGCAAAAAGGCTTGACCAAAGCAGGCGGAGAAGGTCGCCTGTGGCTCTGTGACACCGGCTTCTGTTCCCGCTACCTTGGCTGTGTATCCGCTGATGAAGTGATACATGGCTTGATCGGGGCTCAGTTTGCTAATGGGGGGCAGCACACCAAAGGCATCAGCCGTCAAGAAGAAGATGTTCTCGGGTGCTTTGCCTATAGAAGGAATGGCAATGCCATCGATGTGGTCGATGGGGTAAGCCACTCGGGTGTTTTCCGTCACGCTGATGTCTTCGTAATTCGGAACATCAGAACCTTCGAAGAAACGAACGTTCTCCACCAAGGCTCCCGGCTTGATGGCATTCCAGATTTGGGGTTCTTTTTCTTCGGTCAATCCCACGCACTTGGCGTAGCAACCCCCTTCAAAATTGAACACAGTATCCTGGCTCCAACCGTGTTCGTCATCGCCAATCAAAGCGCGCTGAGGGTCTGCAGACAAAGTGGTTTTACCCGTACCTGACAGACCAAAGAACACCGCTGTATCTCCTTTTTGACCTATGTTGGCACTGCAGTGCATGGACAATACTCCACGCTCTTGGGGCAAGATGTAATTCAAGACCCCGAAAATTCCTTTCTTGATTTCACCGGTGTAACCGCTGCCTCCAATCAAAATGATCTTACGACTCATGGATACTATGGTAAAGTTATGCTGACGTGTACCGTCTCTTTGCGGGTCAGCCATGAAACTCGGCACGGCCAAAATCAACCACTCAGTCGGCGCCGAGGCAACTTCTGCCTCACTGGGGCGCAAAAACAAGTTCTTGGCGAACAAGTTCTGGTAGGCGCTTTCTGTAATCACCTGAATATTCAGACGATAATCATCGTCAGCACAAGCATAGGCATGACGGGAATACAAGGTTTTGCCCTCCAAATGTTCGCACATGCGAACCAAAAGAGCGTCGAACTTCTCAGGCTCAAAAGCTTGATTGACGGGACCCCACCACACAGTATTGGCTGTGAGTTCGTCTTTGACCATAAACTTGTCTTTGGGGCTGCGACCAGTAAACTCACCGGTATCGGCAGCCAAGGCCCCTTTGTCAGTGAGTCGGCCTTCGCCTGTTGAAATCGCCAAGTCAATTAATTCTTGGGTGCTTAGATTGTCATAAACCTGGTTGGCTCGGTTTTTAATTCCCGCAATCAGTTCGGCATTATTCATGAAGAATCAGATAAATTTGAATACAGGCACAAAGGTACCCCGAGCAAACGGGCTACTGCCTACTTCAGGAAGATCCAAGTCTCTCTGACTTACGCACAGACAAAACGCCAAAATTAAAGCCTCAATTTCCCCCTAGACATTTGAAAACCTTGAATTTATACCCATTGACATCTACTAAAAGTGTTTTCATGACACTTCGCAGGTTGTGCATTATTTTTTTGTTATTCTTTATCCAAATCAGTCGTCTCCAGGCCCAATCTTACTCGGTAAATTGGACTCGAGATGCCAGCATTTGGGGCGTTTCTGCCCTTCATTACGCCGTCAATAAGCAATGGGAAAATCGCGTACCCATTGAGGGAAATTATTGGCGAACCGTAGGCATTGACAAATGGGCTCCGACTGAATTGCGCAAACCCTATGCCTGGGCCTCTGACAAAACCAAAACCGCTTGCTTTGCCAGTTTTGCGGCCATGGGCTTCTTTTTGCCGGCACAGGATCGAATTCAATACTGGCAATTGGGCGCACAGAATGTGCTCATAGCGGGCAACATAACCCAAAGCATCAAACTAACAGCCCGACGTGCCCGGCCCTTCAACCAACCCGGCTATCCCTATGACCACCGGGATCAATTCTACAGCTTCATCAGTGGCCATAGTTCGACCACTGCAGCCGCTGCTACCACCGCCATTTTGGCCATGCGCTCCCAACCCGACCTAAAGAAAGCCGCCAATGTCATTGCCATCGGCTCTGGAGCCTTGGCCCTTAGCACCGCGACCTTGCGTGTAGCTGCCGGCAAGCACTACCCCACAGACATTTTAGCGGGTATGGCTTTGGGAGTGGGAATCGCCGTTTTAAACCAAGCCATTCATGAACGTTTCTAAACTTTTTCTCTGTCTATTTGCTATAGTTTCGTGTCAATCATCTACTGCCATGCAAGATCCTAAACCCACATTGAGTCACGCTGTATTAGCCGGCGGATGTTTTTGGTGCCTAGACGCGGTTTACCGCGAAATGAATGGCGTTGAAAATGTCATCAGCGGATACAGCAACGGCTTGGTCAAGAATCCGACCTATCGAGAAGTTTGCACCGGTAGAACGGGCTGTGCAGAAGTGGTTCGCATTGAATACGACAGCAGCGTGGTTAGCTATGCCGAATTGTTAGAAGTCTTTTGGCGCATTCACAATCCTACGACCTTGAACCGTCAAGGAAACGATGTAGGTACCCAATACCGCAGCGGTATTTTCTATGAAACTGAAGAACAACGATTGCTGGCCATTGCCAGTAAGGAAGCCGTAGAAGAATCGGGATTGTGGTCAGACCCTGTGGTGACTGTGATTGAACCCTTGAGGGATTTCTCCGTAGCCGAAGAGTATCACCAGGATTATTACCGCCAAAACCCCAATCAGCCTTACTGCACGTTCGTGGTCGGCGAGAAAGTTAAGAAGTTCAAAGAGCTCTTTGCCGAAAAGCAAAAGGCCCACTAACCTTTGGTCTTGTAACCTTGGGCTTGCAAATACTGGCGCAATTTGTCCAGTATATCTCCCTGAATCAAAATATCGCCATCTTTCGATGAACCACCGGTTCCAAAATGATTCTTGAGCTTTTTCTCCAAGGCTTTGAGATCATCTGATTGACCTATAAAGTCCTTTACCACCACGCAGGGTTTGCCATTTCGCACTTCGCGGCGAACGTACAAGCGTTGCTGGTCAGGAGCCAGGGTATCGGGTTCTTGCTCCGACTCGTACACATAATCAGGATTTGTGCTGTACACGACTCCGTTTCTGCCTTTGTTTTTGTTGCTCATGAGGGGGTGTTTCTATGAATGACAGATGCCTGAGGCTGGGCTTGAGGCATAATGACCAAATCGTTGATATTGACATGCTTGGGTCGGCTCAACACCCAAGAAATGGCCTCGGCAATGTCTTGGGCCACCAGGTTTTCAAACCCGTCGTACACGCTGCTGGCTCGCTGGGAATCCCCTTCGAACCGAACAAGACTAAACTCTGTCTCTACGGCCCCTGGATGAATGCCACAAACGCGTATGCCTGCAGGAGCTAACTCTAAGCGCATGGCCTGGGTCAGTGCATCAACCGCATGCTTTGAAGCGCAGTAAACATTCCCATTGTCATAGACCTGTTTACCAGCAATGGAACCGATGTTCACAATGTCTCCTCGACCCCGCTCTCGCATTCCTTTTGCTACCGCTTTGCTCATGTACAGCAAGCCCTTCACATTGGTATCCAACATGGTATTCCAATGCTCCAAAGAGCCATCATAAAATTTCGATAAACCCAATGCTAAACCGGCATTGTTCACCAAAACCTGTATGTCTTTCCAGTTTTCGGGCAGCTCAGAAACAAACCTCTCACAAGCCTCAGGGTCTCGAACATCAAAACTCGCTATCAAGATCTCGTCTTCTTCGGCTTTCAAGTCGAGAGACAATTCGTTCAAGCGCTGTGAACGGCGACCGGTGATGATCAGTCGGTATCCTTCATTAAACAAAAGCTGAGCGGTGGCGCGGCCAATGCCGCTGGTCGCTCCCGTAATTAAGGCAATGGGTTTAGACATGGGCTATGGCGATCATATTGGGACTAAACAAAACTCCTTTCGTGCTGCGACCCGTGGCAAACAATGTCGCCTTTCGAATCAAGACATGAAGGCCATACAAAGGCTTTCTCAAGCATTCTTTCAAGGCACTTTGAGCCGACATATCGGAAGGCACGATCTCAACGTGCCTAAATCCTACG
>JALRLA010000177.1 GCA_023254645.1 Bacteroidia bacterium | reverse complement strand
TTGCCTCATTTGGGAGTTTTGAAAAGCATTGAGGAACAAACGTGGGCCCATCGGATCGGCCGCTAAGGCATAATTCAGAGCACCGGTTAATCCATCATGACCTAAAGTGACCGATGAAGTACCCTTGTTGATGTGAACATTAGACACCATGGGGCCTGGAATGGCACTCAAGCCATTGAGCAAGTTCAATCCTTGAATCAAAGGAATATTGTCTCGACTCATGTTGACATACTTGCCAGCCAAGCCCAGCATTTCCACTTGTTTGATTCCACTTACGCCATCGGCATTCGATACCTCAACGGTATTGTTTAGCTCAAAGCTTTCGCTCAGTGTACAACAGGCCGCCCTCTTGAATTCTCCTTGAGTCAATTGTTCACCTAGGCGTATGCCTTGGGTATTCCAGCGATGGCCCGAAGATTGCCGCCTGATCTCAACCTCGGGAATGCTCGAGGTATCGGCCGGTTGAATCTGAGAATAAAGTAGGGGCGAATGAAGCGAAATTAGTCCGATTAAAAATCGTCGTGCTCGCATGATCCGTCTCTGTATTGGCAACAACGGGGCAAATTGGCATACACCACATTGGAGGCCTTGACCAACTGTGTGTCATGGCCAACCATGGCGACCAAATTGTGCAGCTGGTTAATTTGAACCTTTGTAGGGTTGTAGGTGACAACCACCGTTTGAGTTGAAGGCGTGTAAACAGCCTTGTAGATACCGGGTTTGTCCAAAGCTGCTTCTATTCGCTCTTTACACATTCCACAATTGCCTTTGACGACGAATTGAATGGTGGTTTTATTGGAAGTTGGTGTTTGAGCCTTCACAAGGGTAAACACGAGCAGCAGGGCCAACGAAGCAAAAGCTGCTTTATAGATTGAGATTGTTTTCATTTTCTTGATTGTTTTTTGGAGTTGCCGCTGTACTTCGCTCGCTGCGGCAGCGAACCTTCAAACGATTCAAGATCTATTGATTGATGCGTTGAATGAGCAATCGCACATCAGGGGGCGGGAATGGAACTTTGTTGTGTAATTTTCCGAATTCCAATTCTCTACTCACTTCAGGAGTCTGCTGCGCTTTGCAAAGCCATAGCATGCCTAGTGTATTGAATTCCTGCTGGGGTACACGGT
>JALRLA010000102.1 GCA_023254645.1 Bacteroidia bacterium | reverse complement strand
AGACGGTTGAACAAGAGCGCGCCCCCGCGCAGCAGCAGCGCCGGAATTATTTTGCCGGCGGCCAGATCGTTGGCGAAGGCGTCCTTACCGCGCCCGCCACCGCTGTTAGCGGTGTAGGGCTGGCACGCCTTGGCACTATGGGGGTAAAAGCCACGCAAGCCGGTACGTTAGCGCGGCGGGCCGCGCGCGTGGCGCAGCAAACCGGCCGCGCGGTGCAGACCGGCGGCGTCGGTGTCCGCGCGCCCGGTATGGGGGCACGCGCGGCCATTGCAAGCGGTGCGCCTGTAGCGGCTTCCCGCGCCGGGCGCATGGCCTTGCGTGTCGCCGGCGGCGGCACAGCAGGCGTTATTGGCGGTGCGCTAACCGATCAGGATTTGGACACTTCGGCGTTGGTCGGCGGCGCTATCCCTATCGTCGGCACTATTGGCCGGCGCGGGGCTGGCTTTGTATTCGACGCGCTGCGGAGCCGGCTGGGCGAAGTGCGCGCGGCCGAAGTCATGCGCAACCTGATCGCTGATAATGCAACGGCCATTATGGAAGCCCTGCGCACCGCCTCGGCGGCGGCCCGCGCCAACATACCTCCTTTGAAATCAATACCTGTGCTGATACCACCCTTCATGAAGAAGGTAATGGCACCCAAGGCGATGAAGGTCAAAGAACCGATATAGAAATAGCGACGCTTGCTGACAAAATCAATGTTTACACCTTTCAAGAAACCGCGGTTCCAAGACGTATCGAAAGCCGTCTCTTTACCAGCATCGGCACGGCGGTCCAACAACAAACGAGTGATGAACAGTGCGGTGAACAAGGAAGAGAAAATACCAATAACCAAGATCACGGCAAATCCGTATACAGGACCCGCACCAGCGAAGGTCATCAAGAATCCAGCCAACAAGGTGGTGATGTTTGAGTCAATGATCGCACTCAAGGCATGTTTGAAACCATCGTTGATGGCTGATTTCAAGCCCTTACCTGCGCCCAACTCATCTTTAATGCGCTCGTAAATCAGTACGTTGGCGTCTACCGCCATACCTACGGTCAAGATGATACCCGCCATACCAGGCAAGGTCAATGCAGCACCCAATGAAGACAACACACCCAAAATGATGAATACGTTACCCAATACGGCTACAATGGAGATCCAACCGGCACGGTTGTAATACAAGATCATGAACAGAACGGTTGACAAGAAACCGAACAGCAAGGAATTCAAACCGCGCTGAATGGAAGCGTCACCCATAGATGGGCCCACTACTTCACTCGCTACGATACGAGCAGGAGCAGGCAGTTTACCCGCTTTCAACACGTTGGCCAAATCTTGGGCTTCACGAATGTCAAAGTTGCCACTGATTTGAGATTGACCACCGCCAATTTTCTCATTCACAACAGGTGCTGAATAAACACGATCGTCCAAAACGATGGCAATGAATTTACCTACGTTGGCACCCGTTACCTGAGCCCAGCGAGAGGCTGCTGTTGGAGTCATGGTCATGCTCACTTCCAATTGACCCGTTTGGTTGGTATTCTCACGAGCATCGGCGATGATGTTTTCATCGTCAGATGAAAGGGCAGCATTGCCATCGCGATCGCGCTTCAAGAAGTAAACCAAATACTCGTCAGAATTTTGGATTTCCTTGCCCTGGGCGTCGTATTCAGTGGGCTTCGCACTGAAGGCAACCTTTACAGCAGGCTCCAATACAGATTGATATTGAGGCTCTGCCAACATCTTGACCAAGCGGTCGCGATCGGCAGCCTTAACCACACACATGGCCGAACCTTGGCCATTGCCATAAGAGCGGAGTATGCTGGCCAAAGGAGCAGTGCTCATGTCTTCTGAGGTTTCAGCCACAGCAGCAGTGTCAATTCCTGCATCAGCTGTGGTATCTTCTTCTGCCGCTACATTGCCCATTTTAGAGGCTTTGTACAAATCGTTCAAAATGCGAGCAGCCTCTTGGCTAGTGGCAGAATTGCTGTAGACTTCAAAAAACTCCAATTTGGCACTTTTTTCGACCAAATCTTCCATACGACGAGGGTTGTCAACACCAGGCAATTCAACGCTAATTCGACCCCCGTCAACCTTTTGAATGGTTGGCTGAGTCACGTTGGATTGGTTGATACGCTTTTCAACTACCTCGTAAACGCGGTTGATGGCACTCTCGGTTTCTACCTCTAGCATGTTTTTTACTTCCTCATCTCCAGATGAAGATTTGATGGTACCGCGGTTTCCCTTGGCAAACACATAGGCAATTTTGCGATCGGCGTTTGACTTTTTAAACTGCTCCATGAACACTTCAACGTAATCGCCTCCTTCGTTGCGAATGATATCATCAGTAGCGGCAATGGCTTTCAACAAGCCGGCATCTTTGTTGTCGTTGGCCAATCCTTTGATAATGGCGCCTTTGTCGACTTCCAAAATGACGTTCATACCGCCGCGCAAATCCAAACCGAGGTTCACCTCACGCTGTTTGCATTCAAAGTATGTGTAATTGGCAATGCCCAAGTTGTAGAACTCTTTGTTGCCTAAGCTGTCGATGTAACGACGGTACATCTCTTTCTCGGAAAACCCGAGTTTGGCTTGCTTTTGAGCAAAGGAATGAGCTTGAGATTCAAAGCTTCTCGCTTTCCAAGTAAAGGAAAGTTGATACAAACAGGCCAAAGCCAACACGAGGGAAAAACCTACAATGGATTTATTTGTTTTCATTTGAGTTGTTCAGACAGAATAAATACGGGTCGCGAAAATAAGCAAAAAATGCTTCCAAAACGGCGGTAAATCGCGTCTAATCGAGATTTTTAATAGCTATTGCTATCGAATCGAGGTTTTGGTTTCGCATGCAATGGAAATGACCTTTCGGACAGTGCGAATAGCCAAATTTGCTACAGGGTCTGCAGGACAAATCAGAAACTTGGTGATGCTGAACCACAGAACCGCCCCATTGACCTGGAGACAGTCCAAATTGCGGAGTTGTATTTCCCCAAATGACGTGAAGCGGGGTGTGTAGCGCTGCTGCCCAATGAGCCATACCCGTATCGCCCGAAATCACTTGTGCTGCACCCGCTAGAATCGAGGCTGATTCTCTCAACCCTTGAGAGCAGCAGATTTCGGCGTTTACACTGGAATTCAAGCCCCTAGCGATTTCCAATGCTTTTCCTTCATCACCAGCACTTCCCAACAAGACCCAGTGACCTCCTAGTTGATTCATCAGGGCAGTGGCCATCTCGTTGGGCAGTTGTTTGGTCGCATAGGTTCCACCCAGCACCCACACACGATAATTGTTGGGTTTGCGTAATTGTTCAATACCGGGCCACGGGCCCAATTCAACGGGTGGTTCACTTATTAGCGATCGAACTGTTTGCATCAAGCGATCCTTCACCAAACGCACTTGCTTGAAGCGCGAAGGAAGAGGTAGCTTTTTCCAAATTTCTTTGGGCATGCGGTATACCGTCGCCGGCCATAGTGCCAGGCAGACTGAGTGAGAACGAATGTTGTTGTGGGCATCGACAATTGCATCAAAGCCTTGTTGGCGAAGTTCTCCAATTATGCCCGTCGACTCCCAAATGTAAACGGCATGCACAGACTCATGATTCTCAAACATGGAAGCATGCGCACGTTTGGTCAGAAGATGAACTTCATGACCTGATTGATTCAGCATTCTCAAAACCGGCTCAACCAAGATCAGATCGCCAATGGCTCCAAATCGAATGAGCAGAATCTTCATGGGCGCTTTGATTTTTGGGCCTCGAGATAGGCCGAAAATTCATTCAAACTCAAGGCATTCAAGGTAAATTCTTTGACCAATCCGCCTTTGGCTGCAGACAGCACGCCCCAATGCATATCTTTCAAACCCGATTGTTCATGGGCATCGGGGTTGATGGACAAATAAACACCCTTCTTCTGGGCATAATCGATGTACCGCCAATCCATATCCAATCGATAGGGATGAGCATTGATCTCGATGGCCACCCCATTGTGGGCGCAGGCATCGATGATCTTGTGATGATCTACCGGATAGCCCGAGCGCATCAACAACAATCGACCTGTCATGTGGCCCAAAATAGTGGTGTATGGATTCTCAATGGCCCGAATCAAACGCTGCATGGCTCGGTCCAAATCCATCTTTAACACCGCGTGAATGGAGGCCACCACAAAATCCAACTCGGCCAATATTTCATCTTCGTAATCCAATTGACCATCGAGCAAAATGTCGCTTTCAATGCCTTTAAAAATGCGAACATGACCCGGCTGGGCGTTCCAGCGATCCACTTCGGCCCCTTGCGCACGCAATCGTTCGACTGACAGCCCGCCGGCATAGGCGGCCGTTTTGGAGTGATCGCAGACTCCAAAGTACTCCAAACCCAAGGTTTGGGTCGCTTGAGCCATTTCTTGAAGGGAATTCAAGCCGTCGCTGTATTGAGTGTGGTTGTGCAGAGTTCCTCGCAAATGCTCAAACGTGATGGGAGTACCTTGAAGGTATTCAAATTCTCCTCGCCCTTCGCGTTGCCAAACAGGGATATAGCTCTTCCCTAAACGCTCATAAGTCTCTCTTTCTGAGCCTGCCCACTTGGTGGAATCATAACCCAATTGCTGCAAATGGGATCCCTCCGAACTGCTCTCAAACAACTCCCTATCAAATTGATCGGGGGCTACTATTCGATGGCGGTAGCGTACTCCGTTTTCGTCTTCCCATCGAAATTCATTGGCCTCTTCACTCACGATCCAGGCCTCATTGTCCAAGAGTGAGCGAATGCTGCAGTCGCTGATAAAATCCAATTGCTCCAAGGTATCACAATGACGAGCCAAGGGGCCAGTCCAAGCATGTTTGCCTCCCAAGGTCTTTGCACTTTCCAACCATTGGGTCGCCAACGAATAAGCACGGGCAAAATGAACTTGACCCGCCGATGCCATTTGAAATTCTATGGCCTTGATCAAATCTGACTGGGTTTTGGAACCAAAGCCCGACCACTCCACCAATCGATTTTCTCGACAGGCATCCAAGAGTTCCTCGACAGAATCAACTCCGTGTTCTTGCCACAAGGCTTTGACTTTTTTGGGGCCCAAGCCTTTTAGACCCAACATTCCCAACACTCCTGAAGGAGTGCGTTCGACCAAGGCATTCAATGCCTGAAAGTCTTGAAATTCCAACAATTCTTGAATGGCTTGAACCACTGATTTGCCTACACCGGGCAAAGCCAACAACTCCTCTCCTTTCATTTCAGAAAAAGGTTGTTTGATTTTTTTTAAATTGAATGCCGCTGATGAAAAAGCCCGCAATTTGAAAGGGTTTTCATCGTGCAACTCGCCCAACTTGGCATACAAGTTTAAGCGGCTTAGAATGGAAGCATTGTCCATCATGGCTGGGAATCCTCCTCCCGTAGAGACCAATTGGCTCTGAATTCTTGGATTTCTCCAGATGAAACAGCCGCATCAAAATCGACCCAAAAAACGGTGTTAGGAATGTCGGCTTTCAAAAAGAGAACCTCAGCCCAGGGGGTAGATCCATCTGAATTTTTGCTTTTTAAGGGGACCCTGTCGGTACCTAAAATCACCAAAGCCTGTCCAGCATAGGAAGCCGGTAATTTGGCCAAATTAAAATCTCCACTTCCAAAGAAACTGGCATACAAACCCATCCCTGTTGCCGTATCGTACGGCAGAGGCAGATCGGGCCAGCGGGTTTTTCGAATAGCATCGATGTGCGCAAATTCGGCCCCCTTCCCCAAACTTGATACCCCAATGATAGCTGTATCGCCACAGCCAATTTCAACTTCAACTTTTGAACCTTCGACATCGAATTCCAAGTCGGCTTGTTCCTCCACTTGGGCCCAAAGGGGTCCCGCGATACATGCGATTGCCAAAAACGTCAAAAGGCGCATGTTGCGAATGTACTTTTTGAACCTTAGCTGAGCAAACGGCTCACACCTTGTGCCACCTCAGAACTCAAGGCAACCCCCATACCGCCCATTCGAACAGCCAAGTAAAATCCTGGGGCTGATTGTTTCACAATGGGCTCACGGGATTCACCCATGGCCATAATTCCCGACCATTGCTCTTGAATGCTAAACTCCTGACCGGGAACCAAAACCTCTTTCAAGTAGTTCAACAAATGATTCCTGATCGCGGTATTTTCTTCGGAATGCAGGGTTTCTTCTTCGGCAAAATCCAAATTTCTCCCCCCACCTAGAAGCAAGCGCGTGCCCAATGTACGGGCATACAAATAACCCTGATCAGCGTGAAAAATGCCGCGAAAGGGCAACTCGGGCATGGCCGAGGTCACGAGTATCTGGCCTCTGGCGGGTTTGAGGTCTACCTCTTCTTGGAGCAAGCGGGTATACGCATTGGTACACAAGACCAATTCACGCGCTTTCAAGGACAAACCCGATTCCAATTCTAGCATCCAAGATTGGGATTCTGTGGGCTCCAAATGACTAACCGCTTGCCCTTCGTAACATTCAACACCCAGCGACAAGGCTTTGTTTCGAACCGAACGCAGCAGCAAATGCGATTGTATGGCCCCTTCTTGGGAAGCGAATATGGCTTGGGAGGCAATGCGCATGCCCAGTGATTGACTGGAGCGAATCTGGAAGGGAGAGATTCCAGAAACCGATTTCAAATCCTGGTTCCACTCATCCAAAGTCTGAATGACTGACTGTGCTTCTGCTTCCGTTTGGAAAAGTTCCCATCCGCCAGATGCCTCAAAGCCCAAAGCGGCATCGCCGAATTCCTCGCGTAGGCTGACCAGCCCTTCAAAACGGCGGCGGTACAACTCAAGGGCCTGGCTGCGGCTGCTTCGACGGGCCTCATCGATCAATTCTCCTGCCGAGCCATAGCATGCAAAACCGGCATTGCGCCAGCTGGCTGACCATAAAAACGGAGATTGATCCAGCACCCAAACTTCGCGCTTGGGAAACTTCTCTTTGAGACGAATGGAAGTCAACAGGCCCACCAAGCCTCCTCCAACGATGACAATGTCTGCCCGTTCCAAGTGTCTTTTTACCCAAAAACTGGGCTCAGACGGGGGCAGAGATTGAAAATTCTTAGGCATTCAAGCGCGAGGGCAATGCTTGGGTATACCCCGATTCAAATTCGGCCATGCTGCCCCAATCGCTGCCATTGACCGTTACACTCGGACCCGTTACTGTTCCAATTTGAAGAGCAGGTACACCGTGCTTAGCGGCAAGGGCCAACAAAGCCTCGAGACCCTCGGGTTTACACGATACGAGAACGCGGCTTTGAGACTCACCGTACAACCAAGCGTCGAGTCGAACCTCTTGCTGGCTGCAGATGTCAAATCCCAAACCACCGGCCAGGGCTGATTCAAATGCCGCTACAAATACACCCCCTTCACTGATATCGTGCACCGATTGAATGGACTCACGTCCAGCCAATTCGCCCAACAACTCGTGCAAGGTGTACTCGGTATCCAAATCAAAAGCGGGACAGGGAGAATACTCTACCCCACAGATTTTTGCCAAATATTGAGAAGAACCCAGGTCATTCTCAGGCTTACCCAACAGTACTATGGGATCTCCTTTTTGCTTGAAATTCAAACTTAATCGCTTGGATTCGTGTTCCAACAATCCCAACATGGCAATGGTAGGTGTGGGATACACAGATTGGCCATTGCTGCTCTGGTTATAGAAACTGACGTTTCCTCCCGTAACAGGAGTGTCGAACTTGCGGCAGGCTTTGCCCATTCCATCGATGGCATGCTTGAACTGATAGTACACCTCTTCGTTGTAGGGATTTCCAAAGTTCAAACAGTTGGATATGGCGGTTGGCACCGCACCGCTGCAGCGAATGTTGCGAGCGGCTTCGGCCACCGCAATCTGAGTTCCTTTATCGGGATCAGCGTAGATATAACGGCTATTGCAATCAACGGTCAACGCCAAACTCTTTTGCGTGCCTTTGACTTTGGCAATCGCCGCATCTGAAGGCAAATTGGTGGTTTCGTTCACCGTACCCACCATGGAATCGTATTGATTGTATACCCAACGCTTGGAGGCAATGTTGGGGAGAGCTACGATTTTTCGAGCCGTTTCTTTGGCTTGATCCAAAGTCAAATCGGCAACCGTATCCAGTTGGAAAGCCTTGATTTTCTCAAAGTAAGCAGGCTCGGTCCAGCTGCGCTTGTATACAGGAGCTCCTCCACCCAATACCAAAGACTCAGCGGGAATATCAGCTTCCAAATCCTCTCCCATGTAATAGCGAACCCGCTTGGTATCGGTTACAACCCCAATTTGGGCATAGGTCAAATCCCATTTTTCAAAAATTCGCTCAACGGCAGCCTCTTGGCCCTTTTGAACGATGACCAGCATGCGCTCTTGACTCTCTGACAACAACAGCTCCCATCCTTTCATGTCCGATTGGCGCATGGGAACCTTGTCCAACCAAATGTCCATTCCGACATCGCTTTTGGCGCTCATTTCACTGGTGGAGCAGGTAATGCCCGCTGCACCCATGTCTTGCATACCCACAACCGAACCAGTTTCAATGATTTCCAAACTGGCTTCCAAAATCAGCTTCTCCCAGAAGGGGTCACCCACTTGGACCGAAGGAAGGTCATTGATGGAGTCTTCGCTCATGTCTTTTGAGGCGAACGCGGCACCGTGAATTCCGTCTTTCCCTGTAGCTGAGCCAAAAATGTACACGGGGTTTCCAGCAGGACCTGCAGCAGCCGAAATGCTCTTACCCACTTCGACAATACCCGCACTCATGGCATTCACCAGAATGTTCTGCTCGTAACAGTCGTCAAAGTAAACTTCACCACCGACGGTGGGAATGCCAAAGGCATTTCCGTAATCGCCAATCCCCTTGACAACCCCTTTGACCAGCCACTGGGTTCGAGCCGTATCAATGTTGCCGAAACGCAAGGAGTTCAACTGAGCAATGGGTCGTGCACCCATAGAGAAAATATCGCGGTTGATACCACCTACACCGGTCGCTGCCCCTTGGTAAGGCTCAATGGCCGACGGATGGTTGTGACTCTCAATTTTGAAGCAACAAGCTAGGCCATCTCCAATGTCGACCAAACCGGCATTTTCCTCACCGGCCATGGCCAGCATACGACTGCCTTCTTTGGGCAAAGTCTTCAACCAAGTAATCGAATTCTTGTAGCTGCAATGCTCGCTCCACATGACCGAATAGATCGACAATTCAGTGAAGTTCGGGGTGCGACCCAAAATGGAGCAGATTTGATCAAATTCTTCAGCCAACAAGCCCAACTGCTGAGCTTGGTCTACGGTTGCCAATTCCTGTTGCATGAGCCACAAAGGTACAACGACGAATAAGCAGGAAGGAAATAGTTTTGGACAGTTTATGCCCCAATTTGCATGCGTTTAACGCATCAAATAGACATTGCCTTTGATGGTGTTCTTGCGCTTCAAATCACCTGTAATGATGTCGTAGCGGAACAAGAACTGATAGAATCCTTCCATACAAGGCTCTCCCTTTGAGTTACCGTCCCACTCGAAGCTACCATTGTCATTGCTATCGAACACCTTCTCACCCCAGCGGTTGTAAATGATTAAATAGGTCGGAGTAACTCCGCGACCCGTGATGGTAAAGGTTTCATTTCTACCGTCACCATTTGGCGTAAAGGCGGTAGGAATGAAGGCATCACACAAACCGCCTTTAATGGTCACCTGAACGCCGTCAGAAGCAGACCCACAAGGGTTGGTCAACGTCGCTTGGTAGAATCCACTTGTACTCACGTAGATGACGGAGTCAGTACTACCGTTGTTCCATTGAACCTTAGCACCAGGCCAACTGGCCTTCAATTGCAACATGGCTCCTTGACAAATAAGGGTATCTTCGGGCAACTTGACCTGAGGAGAAGTTCCTTCATAGATCGATATGGAATCTCTCCATTTGCATCCGTTGTTGTTCACTTCTGCCCAATAGGTACCACCCTTGTTCACAGAACGCGAAGAACCTACTGAGGCGTCATCCCAAGTCACCGTTCCTGTCGCTCCCGCATACAGAGTCATAGACTTCCCATCGCATACAGAACTATCCTTTCCCAAAGAGAATTTGGGAAGAGGAGAAATTGTGATGTTCTGGGTGCTTGAATCAGGACAGAATGAATCCTTGATGACGTATTTGATTTTCTGCAATCCTGCTACGGTTGGAGAAAAGTCAAAGCCATTGAATGTATTGCCATAAAACACACCATTGGTGGTCTCTGCCGGAATTAGGGTAATGGCCGGGTCATCCAAACACAAGGTTGCAGGCAATCCAGAAAAACTGGGATCTACATTGCGCTTGACCAACACAAAAACCGTATCAATCGAACTGCATCCTTCAGGACTTGCCGCCGCATGTATAATGGAATAAACGCCTACAGCCGCGTAAGAATGGGTTACTTTTTTGGCGGTTGAGGTAGTACCATCGCCCAAGTCCCAACTAAAGGAGTTCAAACCGGGGAACACATTGTCAAACACAAAGCTGTTTGATTTGAAACACTGAATCGAATCGTTAATGGAAATACCAGACGAAGGATCAGGAATCACTCGCACATACATGGAAGTTGTATCCGTACAACCCGTGCGTTTGTTGTCATACAAAGTCTCGCTCTTGTAAATGATACGGTACTTACCCGGCGCGGGATACGTGCGCGTTGGCGTAGGGATGGTCGCGCTGTCTCCAGGGCCAAAGTACCAAGTGCGTATGTAAGCCG